>NZ_CP095055.1 GCF_022921095.1 Hymenobacter aerilatus | reverse complement strand
GATAGGTTTTCTCCGGCATTTTCCCCGCCGCGCTGTCTGTCTCTTGCTTCCCCACTGCCCCCTAAACAGCGCGGCGGGGCCTATGCCTGAAAACCAAAAAACCACTCAGCAGAGGGCGAACCTTCAACGCTGAGTGGTATCTGAGCTGGGCCAGCAGAGGGCGAACCTGCAACGCTGGCTGGCGCGTCTGGGGGCTGTTCTATTCCTGGCCGGTTGCTCCTCAGCAGAGCCGGTTACGCTTCAAACAGCCCCCAAACTTAAGGTCTATTTCCCTTTTGTTCATGATGACACGAGGTACGGCCCATAGTGAATGCCTAATTCGGAGTTTACGAAACTCATCTCCTCGGCACGTTTCGTAAACTTTGATTCGTAGACGAGTTTCTTAAACTCGCTGGGCGCTGCAATGGCCTATGAGCACCTGGTGCCGGGCAGTTGTCAGGTGTTCACGGAAAGGAGCATTTTAATGGGCACTGGTTTTCGAAAAGAGGTTCATAATTAGCACTCCCGCGATAATGAGGGCGATTCCAGCAACGGCGGGTCCGTCCAAGCGCTGTTTGTAGAGGATAACTCCTATGGCTGAAACTAACACAATGCCGACGCCGGACCATGTTGCGTATGCAATGCCCACCGGGATACTTTTTAAGGCGAAACTCAGAAGGTAAAAGGACACCCCGTATCCTGCCACAGTGAGTAAACTTGGAAGCAGAAGGGTGAACTGATTCGATGCTTTCATCGCACTAGTGGCAATCACTTCCGCGACGATGGCCAAAAACAGAAAGATATATTTCATATAGCCTCAACCCGTGGTCAGCTTAAGTGTTCGGCGTAAAGCCAGTTCACGAAAAGGGTGGTTTTGGGTCACCTTACTATTTCATTTTAGCCTCTCATTGATAAGCGTAATAATTTGCGCAAAGCCCTGATTTACCTGTTGTTTCAGTTCGGTTTGTCCTTGTTCCAATCTAGCTTGCCCTTCTGTCAACTGCTGCGTTTGGGTAAGTAAAAACTCGATGTTATCGCTCTGGGTGGTTAGCGAGTTGGTGACAACTACAGTGAGCTGTCTCACTTGGGCCGACACCCGCTCTACTTTGGCGGCCGTTTCGTCCTGTTTAGCAAGCATTTCGCTAATAACAGGTTCTAATTGGTCTAGTCGTTGTTCCGGGCTGGGCATGGTGCTAAGTAAGAAAATTTTAGGGTCTTGACTTGGACTAAAGTTGATTGCTGCTGGCAATCTCACGCAATTGCTCTAGGCTGGGGTTGAATGGTAGGGCAAGCTGACTAGGATTTCTACCAGCTATCTGCTTGCGAACGTAGCTTTTAGCAAAGGTCACCCTACTGCCATTGAACATTATTAGAGGGTTGAGAAAGTAGATTAAGGGGTCAGTGCTACGGGCTATCAGGCCAGCTCCAACCAACTCAGCTAATCCACTGATTACAAGTCCTCTGCTTTTATAAAGGGTGAATTTCATACACTCAGGAGCAGAAAAGTAAAACTCATCACGTCCTGGCCGGAGTTGTCGAAGAACATAGGTAAACACCCGAATGCCGCGTGGACTAAGCTCCCAAAAATTGAGTAGCCCACCTAGAAAGACTTTCGCAAACTGTTCATCGTCTACCTCAATTTCTCTAACAAACAGGCTTTCAGCTACCTTCTCACCATTATTATCGATTACCCAATACTTATTCTCCCCATCTTTTGTCTTGGGTGGTCTGATGGCCTGGCGTTTTTTAGTGGTGCTAATCTCTAGCACTGCCTTTTCTGAAAACGGATTATTCTCATTCTCAGGG
This sequence comes from Hymenobacter aerilatus, assembly GCF_022921095.1. Classification (NCBI taxonomy): domain Bacteria; kingdom Pseudomonadati; phylum Bacteroidota; class Cytophagia; order Cytophagales; family Hymenobacteraceae; genus Hymenobacter; species Hymenobacter aerilatus. Next base: position 2,201 of record NZ_CP095055.1, on the reverse strand, counting down.
TAATCCGTTATTTTTTTGTACCAGGTTGACATCGCAAAATTGATTTTTGATGCCCAAAGCTATACTATAAAAGTTGAAAATACAGGCCAGTTTTAAAACAAGATGCTGTAGTCTTTACAATGGCTCATTGTAGAAACAAGGCTAATTTTTCAACATTGATAAAATGAGGTCGCGGAAAAGTACAAAACACCTGTTTGAAGGTTTCAAACGGTTGTTTGAAAGTTTCAAACAGACCCCCCTTGATAATCAGCGAGTTATGATACTCTGCTCTTAACTCTTACAAAAGCCCCCGCCCAATGCAATTGGCGGGGGCTTTTGGGCGTCGTCTGGTTAGTCTCCCATGCTCACGCCTCCCCGGCTCTGACTTTTGCTCTGAGCCAGGTCGTGCTGCGCGGTGCGGTGCACGGCCTGGTCGTAAGCCTCCTTCATTGACACCCCGCCCGGCTTCAGCTCGGCCAGCTCGAACCGGCTGCCGGTGGCCGTGTGGCGCAACTCGCCCTGTTTGGTGGTCGCGTCCTCCCGGTAGGTGTACCCTGGGAGCTTTTTTAGTTGCTCGGTCAGGTCGCCCGCTTGGCGGATAGGGGCCTTTAGGGCTTGCTGGACGTGTTTTTTCGGCCTCGGCCTGCATACTGGAGCGAATCTGCTGGCCGTACGCCAGCACTTTCGCTGGCAATGTCTCGCCCTGGACCGCGAGCACGGCCGCCCGCTTGAATCCTCCCTCAAACAATTCCCGGCGGCCGATTTCCTTCGTTTTCGTGCCCTCTACGCTCGCCAACTGCCGGGCAAGGGTCTTTTCCCGGTCTTTGGCGCCGGCGCTGTCCTGCGCGATGCTGGCCGCCTTGCTGGCCCGCTCGTTGGCCGCGGCGAGCTGCCGGGTCAGCTCCGCGTTCAGCCGGGCCTCCTGGTCGGCCCGCCACTTGCTCAGGTTGACCAGGTCCAGTCCGCTCGGCCCCTCGATGCTCAGGCGCGTGGCCGGCTCCGGCTTGGTCAGCGTGGCCAGCTCGCCCCGGCTCCGCTCCTGGGCCCCGTAGACGTGGCGCATGACCTCGTGCTTGGCGCGGCTGTGCTCTACCCCGCGCTCCATCCCGAACGGCTTCATGGCCTCGGCGTACTCGGTTTGCAGGGCGCGCAGGGTCTTCGGGTTGAACACGTCCTTGGCCGACAAGCGGCCGTCGGCCGTGAGGGGCACAACGACCGCGTGAAAGTGGGGGGTTAGCTCATCCTGGTGCAGGGTGCAGCTCACCACGTTTTGCTCCCCGAACTTGCCCTTCAAAAATGCAATATTGGCCTCGGCCCACTGGCTGCCGTGCCAGTCGTGCGGGGTTCCATCGTCCTGGCGCTTGAACGCTTCCGGACTGGCGGTCAGCAGCACCTCCACCCCGCGCACCGAATCATGCCGGACTTTGGCGCCGGCCTCCTGAATGCGTTCGGTGGCCAGCTCCCAATAATTGCGCTCGGCCGTGTTGATGTACTCCCGGTTGAGGGGTTTGCGCTCGGTGTCGGCATTGGGCGTTTCGCGCTGCCGGTAGTTGTGTGCGGTCTTGGCCGCGCCCGCCTGGGCGGTCTTAATCTTGGCAACTCGGCAAATGGCGTAAGGCATGGGGCGGTGGGGAAAGGGACTAAATACTGCGTAGGGCCGGCTGCAAGCCCCACACCGGACACAGTCCGGTATAGTGGGTTATACCGTTGTTTTTCTTGCGCGGTTTTGGGCCGGTTATTTACGCTTATTGCTTACGCTAACGGGTCAATTCTAGGGTACATGATGGGCAAAACTTACGCTTATCACTTACGCTAATACCCTTATTTACTGCTCTTGATACGTTTCATTCGGGTGGCCTGGGCGTTCATTTCCTGCTGCTCGTTGTACCGTACCTTCTCGATGATGGAGTTATTCGCTACTCCGGCCCACCCCTGCACCAACGCCCGCAAACGACTGAACGCCTCGGCTGCCGGCAACCCCTCAACCTGCACCAGTGCTTCCGTGGCTGACCGTCCGACCGCTACCAGTTTATCCGCCAAATACCGCTCGTCCCCGTTTGCTGGCTTCCCCATGCCTCCCCCCGCTTGACGAGCTGGTGCTGCACCACCCGGCACGAGGTTGAGCAAAACCTACCACCTCGGCGCTTCGGCTCATAGTCCCTTTCCGCATTTCTGGCATTGTGTTGTCATAAGCGAAAATACAAAATACTCCCCGTTCCGGG
>NZ_CP095054.1 GCF_022921095.1 Hymenobacter aerilatus | reverse complement strand
CCGCCTCGCCGGTCTTGAAGCGCAGGTTGGCCGAGCGCAGAAACTCCGAGTAGAGGCTGTCCTGCCCCCGCAGCACCCGCAGGCGGTGCCGGGCGTGCACGGCCTGCTCGTAGCTCAGGCGCACCTGCCGGCGCAATTCCGCCTGCACCTGCGCCAGCTGCGCCTGCTGGCCGGCAATGCGGGCGTCGGCCAGCGCAGCGGCGCTGCGGTACACGCCGGGCAGGGCCAGCGACTGCGTGAGGGTGAACTGGTTGTCGCGGTTCTGGGAGTTGTACTGCCCGTAGCTGCCGGTAAGCGTGGTGCGGCCGAAGTCGTAAGCCGTGCGGCGGATGGCCTGCTGGGCTTCCAGCGCCCGGGTGCCGGCCAGCACGGTGCCGTTGGTTTGCAGGGCCTGGCTCACGGCCTGCGCGCCGGTGAGCGGACCCTGCGCCCGACCCAGCAGCGGCAGGCCCAGCAGCAGCAAAAGCAGCCCCGGGGCCACGGGCAGGCTTTTCGCGGGGGCAGTTGAAGTAACTTCTGGTTGCGGCTCCGCATTCGGGCCGCCGGTTTTTACGCGCTCGGAAAGGGCGTAGAGCACGGGCAGCACCAGCAGCGTGAGCAGCGTAGCCGACACCAGTCCGCCGATGACCACGGTGGCCAGCGGGCGCTGCACTTCGGCCCCGGCCGACTGGGCCAGGGCCATGGGCAGGAAGCCGAGCGAGGCCACGGTGGCCGTCATCAGCACCGGCCGCAGGCGCACTTCGGTGCCGCGCAGAATGCGCTCCATCAGGTCGTTCACCCCTTCGGCCTTGAGCTGGTTGAAATAGCCGATGAGCACGATGCCGTTGAGCACGGCCACCCCGAACAGGGCAATGAAGCCCACCCCGGCCGAAATACTAAAGGGCATGTCCCGCAGCCACAGCGCCGCGATGCCGCCGATGGCCGAGAGCGGGATGGCCGTAAAAATCATCACCGACTGCTTGAAGGAGCGGAAGGTGAAGAACAGCAGCACGAAGATGAGCACCAGCGCCACCGGCACGGCCACGCTCAGTCGGTCGGTGGCCTGGCGCAGGTTCTCGAACTGGCCGCCGTAGGTGGTGTAGTAGCCGGGGGCAAACTTGAGCTGCCGGTCAATCTTGCCCTGCAGCTCTTTGACCACCGTTTCCACGTCGCGGCCCCGCACATTGAAGGCCACGCTGATGCGGCGCTTGGCGTCGTCGCGCTGAATCTGGTTGGGCCCTTCGCGCAGCTCCACGCTGGCCACCTGCTCCAGGGGCACCTGCCGGCCGTTGGGAGCGGCGATGAACAGGCGGCGCACGCTGTTGATGTCCTTGCGCAAATCCTGGCGCAGGCGCAGCACCAAATCGAAGCGCCGCTCCTGCTCGAACACCTGGCCGGCGGTTTCGCCGGCAAAGGCCGTTTGCACGGTGCGGTTCACGTCGGCCACGTTCAGGCCAAACTGGGCGAGGCGGTTGCGGTCCAGCGCCACCACGATTTGGGGCAGGCCGGTGACCTGCTCCACGTACACGTCTTCGGCCCCCTTCACCTGGCGCACGAGCCGGCCGGCCTGCTGGGCGTAGTCGGCCAGCTGCTGCAGGTCCTCCCCGTAAATCTTGAGCACCACGTCCTGCTTGGCCCCCGAAATCAGCTCGTTGAAGCGCATCTGGATGGGCTGCTGAAACCCAAACGTGACGCCGGGCATGACGCTTAGGGCATCGGCCATCTTATCGGCCAGCTCTTCGCGGTTGTGGGCGGAAGTCCATTCCTTCTGGTCCTTGAGAATCACCATCACGTCGGCGGCTTCTACCGGCATGGGGTCGGTGGGAATCTCGCCGGCCCCGATTTTGGCGACTACTTCCTTGACTTCGGGAAACTGCTTTTTGAGGATGCCCCCGGCCTTTTGGGCCTGCTCAATGGTGTAGCTCAGCGAGGAGCCAGTGAGCACGCGCATCTCCACCGCGAAATCACCTTCGGTTAGCGTCGGGATGAACTCGCCCCCTAGGGTGCGGAACAGGAAAAAGCTTCCCACCAGTAGGCCCACGGCCGTGAGCAGCACCGCGGCCTGGTGCCGCAAGGCCCCTTTAAGCAGCGGGTGGTAGAGGCGGGTGTAGAAGGCCATCATCCGGTCGGAGATAGTCGGTTTGGTTGTAGTCGACCGGCTCAGGGCCAGGGCCGACATCATCGGCACGTAGGTCAGAGACAGGATAAATGCCCCGAGAATGGCGAAGGCCACGGTTTCGGCCATGGGCCGGAACATCTTGCCCTCGATGCCAGCGAGGGCCAGCAGCGGCAGGTACACGATGAGAATGATGATTTCGCCGAAGGCGGCCGAGGAGCGGATTTTGCTGGCCGCGTGGTAGGTTTCCTCGTTCATCTGCTCGGTGCTCAGGCGGTTGCCCGGCACCGTGAGCTGCCCGCCGTGCAGGCGGTGAATGATGGCCTCGACGATGATGACGGCCCCGTCCACAATCAGCCCGAAGTCAATGGCCCCGAGGCTCATCAGGTTGCCCGACACGCCAAACAGGCGCATCATGCTCACGGCAAACAGCATGGCCAGCGGAATGACCGAGGCCACCACGAGCCCGGCGCGCCAGTTGCCCAGAAACAGCACCAGCACGAACACGACAATCAGGGCCCCTTCCAGCAGGTTCTTGCTCACCGTGTGAATAGCGCGGTCCACCAGGTTGGAGCGGTCGAGGAAAGGCTCCACACTCACGCCTTCGGGCAGGGTTTTGCGGATGGTGGCCATGCGCTTCTGCACGTCCTTGATGACTTCGGCGGCGTTGGCCCCCTTGAGCATGAGCACCAAGCCGCCTGTCACTTCGCCCTGGTCGTTGAGGGTCATGGCCCCGTAGCGCACGGCCGCGCCGTAGCGCACTTCGGCCACGTCGCGCACCAGCACGGGCAGGCCGGTGCTCGTGCTGCGGATGACGATGTTGCCGATGTCGGCCGGCGAGGTGGCCAGGCCCTCGGTGCGGATGAAGGCCGCGGTGGGGTTCTGGTCGAGGTAGGCCCCGCCGGCGTTCTGGTTGTTGGCGGCCACGGCCTGGTATACCTCGTTCACGGTGACGCCCAGCGAGCGCAGTCGCTCCGGGTCGAGGGCCACCTCATACTGCTTGAGCAGTCCGCCGAAAGAACTCACGTCGGCCACGCCGGGGGTGCCCAGCAGCTGCCGGCGCACTATCCAGTCCTGAATGGTGCGCAGCTCGGTGGCGTTGTATTTCTTTTCGAAGCCCGGCTTGGCGCGCACCAGGTACTGGTACACCTCGCCTAGGCCGGTGCTGAGCGGGGCCAGCTCGGGGCGGCCCGTGCCGGCCGGAATCTGGCTTTCGGCCTCCTGCAGTCGCTGCGATACTTGCGTGCGGGCCCAGTAAATGTCGGTCTGGTCCTCGAACACCACGGTGACCACCGAGAGGCCGAAGCGCGAAAACGAGCGCACTTCAACCTGCCCCGGGATGGTGGCCATGGCCTGCTCCACGGGAAAAGACACCAGGCGCTCAATCTCCTGGGCGGCCAGCGAGGGAGCCACCGTGTAGACGACAACCTGGTTACTGGTAATGTCGGGCAGCGCGTCAATCGGCAGCCGGCTCAGCGAGTAGCCGCCCCATGCCACCAGGGCCAGGGTTAGCAGCCCGATGATGAGCTTGTTGTGTATAGAAAAATGAATCAGCCGGTCGAACATCCGCTGGTTGGGGGTTAGGTCTAACGCTTCCGTGAAACCCTGCGGCCCGGTGGCTCCGGCACAAGCGGCGGGAGCAAAGGGGGCATAACCGATTCAGCGCCAAGCGCTAAATCGCCCGTCACGCACCGCGACGGGCCACCCGGAGGGGGTGGTCAGCAGGAAAATAGGGGAAGGGTTAGGCCTGGGGCGGCTGCCACACGGACCCGAGCGCCCGCGTTGGAGCGGCCACAACCAGCCGGCCGTGCCGGAGGCTGGTAGCCCACTCAGTGGGCGGAGTATAGGCCACCTGATTGCCCAGCGGTACGGGCATCACGGCCCCGCCGCAGCAGTGGCACTGGCACAGCGGCGAGCACCAGTCGCCCAGCGCGCCGGCCCCGCAGTCGGAATGCGAAGCGGCCACGGTTGTTTGCTGCTGGTCCTTGCATACGGGTACTTCGTCCGTGCAGGAAAGGCACGAGAGGCAGGCGAAGTAGAAGGCAAAAAACAGGGCGAGCAGGCGCATGTGCTGGCAAAGATAGCGAATCCGGGTAAACGAGCCGGGATTTTGGGCCGGGTCACTTACCGCGCAACGCCTCAAAAGGGGCGTACTCCGCTAGGTACGGGGAACCGACGCGGACAGCTGATACGTCAGGGATTTTCCGTGCTGGCCCCGCATAAAGTCCATGAATACCGCCAGGTCCTCCGTCACCCGGCTCTGCTCCAGGGCCTCGAAATACGCCTGACGGTCCTCCCGGAATACAATGGTCAGCGGCTGGCCGTAGTAGCGCTGCACGTAGTTCATCAGCAGCCGGGAAGTACGTCCGTTGCCGTCGTTGAAGGGGTGAATGCTCACCAGCCGCTGGTGGGCCTCGAAGGCCAGCTCCAGCTGCTCGCGCAGGGTGGCCACCGCCGGCATCCGCTCGCGCAGCTCCCCCACCAGGGCCGCGACCAGGGCCGGCACCTTCTGCGCGTTGGGAAACGAGCTGGCCCCAACGATGAACACATTGTTGCGGCGCAGGTCGCCCTGCGTGGGGTCCACGGTGCCCAGGGCCGTATTGGTAAGCCGGCCGGTGCTGCGCATGACGGCCCCCGCCAGCTCCCGCAGAAAGGCCGGGCCGGGCAGCTGCCGCGCGTCGGCCCGCTCCAGGGCTAAGTCAAGGGCGCGGGCGTGGTCGCCCAGCATGTCGTAGCCTTCCAGCGGCTTGCCCGGCCCTAGGGTGGGGGCTTCCCCTAATAGGAAATCCATGGCTTCGAGCACCGTCACGCGGGAGCCCTCAATCATGGTGGAGTGGGCCGATACCATCACCTGACTAAGCTGCTGGCTGGTTTGCTGGCGCACCGGGGGCAGCTGCTGCACCAGCTCGGTGAGGTGCTCAATCTCGGTCCACGTCATGCGGCCTGCCGCAGGGTGGCCGCCCGGAGCGCCGCCACGTCCACCGTGGCCAGGGGCAGGGGCGTAGCCAGGCCCGCCCCGTGAATCAAATCGCCGGCCCAGGCTGCCAGGTCGTGGGCGTAAACCATGCGCCGCCCCGCCTCGTCCTGGTACTCGGTTTTGCCGCGCATGAAGGCCTCCAGGCTCGGCCGCAGCGCCGCCGGTACCTCCACCAGCGCCTGGTCGGGGTGGGTGGGGCTGAGCAGCGAGTTGAGGTAATCCCGCAGGGCCTGATAAGCAGCTTGGCTGGCAGAAGTCATGGGCTGAAGGATTGGAGCGAGTGGCTGAAAGTGTTGCCAAAAGTAGCAAATCCAGGGTTAATGCCATGCTCAGCGATGGGGTAGCAGCTATTGTGCTGGAGAATGGTTGGGCGACCCTATTCGGGCCGGGCTGTCCGGAACTCCGGCTGCGCCTGCGGTCCTGCGGACTGGATTCCTCCCATCCCTTTCGCGAACCAAAGGAAAAAGCCGGGCGACGAATCCCTTAAGAGGCAACAAGCAGCGAGTGGATTAGGCCGGAGAGGAGCGAATAAAGAACAAAAGGGAAAAATCAGAATCCATGCCAGACACAACGATAAAATGCGCAATAATAGACGCTTTAATTTAAAGATTATTGAAACATTAATGCGGGCTTTTGCGTTTAAATAGTATAAGCAGCAAGCACAAAACCAACCTGTTAAGCCATGAAAAAGCCCGCTCCTTTTGCTCCCCGCCCCGACGTGTACGAAATCATCACCAACCGCATAATTCTGGCGTTGGAGAATGGCGTGACCCCGTGGAAGCAGCCGTGGAACGCTGCCCACGGCGCGCCCCGTAACTACCGCAGCAAGCACGTGTATCAGGGGGTGAATGCCCTGCTGCTGGGGATGCTGGAGTATGAGCACCCGTATTTCCTGACCTACAACCAAGCCAAGGAGCTGGGCGGGCAGGTGCGCCGGGGCGAGAAGGGCATGCCGGTAGTCTTCTTCACCGTGACCAAGAAGGACGACGGCAAAGGCGAGGAGAAGAAAAAGGCTTTTTTGAAATACTCCACGGTGTTCAACGTGGCCCAGATTGACGGCGTAGCATGGAGTTTTCCCGAACTGCCCAGCCGCGAGCACACGCCCGAGCAGGCCGCCGAGCAGGTGCTGGCCGGCTACGCGGGTGGCCCCCGCGTGCTGCATAAGGGCAGCGAAGCCATGTACCGCACCAGCACCGACACCGTGACCATGCCCGCGGCCAGCGACTTCCACTCGGCCGAAGACTATTACCACACCCTGTTTCACGAGTTGACCCACTCCACCGGCCACGCCAAGCGGCTGGACCGGGCCACGCTCACCGAATTGGCGGCCTTTGGCAGCGAAACCTACGCCAAGGAAGAACTGGTGGCCGAGTTGGGGGCCTCATTTCTAAGCCACGCGGCCGGGCTGGACTTAACCCGCACCGAGCCCAGCAGCGCCAGCTACATCGCCAACTGGCTGCAAGCCCTGCGCAACGACAAGCAATTGATTATTTCGGCGGCCAGCCAAGGCCAGAAAGCCGCCAACCACATTCTGGGCATCGTGCCCAGCTACGAAGCGGAGGAAGCCCCGAGCGCCGAGGAGGCTCCGCAGTAAGGCCAACGGCCGCCCGATGGAGCTATTCCGTCGGGCAGCCATTGGGGCGGGCAACAAAAGGAAATTGCAATTGCAAAAAGGCAACTGCTAATGCTATACAAGAGGGAAAAATGCGGCCATAAGATTACCGGCATTCCCTGCTTAAATAGTCAATAATTATCATTTTAATTTAAATAAAATTGAAACATTATTACTGAATTTCGCGTTTAATAGGTATGAGCAACGAACGATAAAACAGCTCTTTATCCATGGTTGATGCAGCTTTTGATTTAGCCCCCGGCGAGGTATGGGCCGACCGATTTGACCCCGCCGACGAAGCGCCCGGTGCACCCCCGGTAATATCCGCCGCTGAACTGGCCGCCTGGGAAGCCGCCCCCTGGTTTTAGCCGCTCTTTTCACCTCAAACCCGTTTTCAATATGAACGCCCCCGCCGCATTCCGCCCCGCCCGCCGCATTCCCGCCGCCCGCTTAGCCCGGCTTCGGGCCGCCAACGCCGCCAAACGTCAGGCCCGCGAGGATGCCTGGCAAGCCCGCCAGGATGCTGCCGCGCAGCTGACCAACCCGGTGCCCGAGTTCGAGGCCGCGCCCCGCTTAACGATGCTGCCCGGTGGCTTGCATTGGTCGGCCCAGCAGCCCGTGCCAGCAGTGGGGACCACGGTAACGGTGAACCGCGACGGACACCCGGAGCGGGCCGAGGTGAAAGGCTACACGCATGCCGCCGGCTTTTTGGGACTGGTAACCGAAACCACTCACCACGCCAGGACCGCCAGCCGCCGGAAGCGCAGCAGCCCCCGCGCCGGCGTGGTATTCGGCAGCCAGTTGGCCCTTGCCGCCTAGCCCCCGGCTCGTCTTATCACTACTCCCTTTTCCCTTCGATATGATAACCCCCGCCCCCAAGCAGCCCCAGATTAGCCCGCTCGATTGGTCCGGTGACCCCGAGCAGTGCCCGCAGTGGGTAGGCTACCCCACTCGCGCCGGCTTACCGGCCGGCCTGCTATGGTCAGGCAGCGGTGAGGTGCCCGCCATCGGTGCCCGCGTTCACGTCCACATGAACAGCATCGGCCCGGCCGAGGTGAAAGCGTACTTTCACGCGGAGGGCTACTTAGGGGTACTTTGCCAGCCAGATAAGATGCCGGAGCATCTGGCGAAGCACAGCGTCACACTAGGCCATTTTTTCGGTCGTGAGCTGGAGCCCTATACGCCCGGCCCCGCCGCGCCGGCCCAGGTGCCCGAAGTGGTAGAAATCATCTTGCAGGACTACCGGGTGATTCCGGCCCCGCTTTACTACCGCAACATGCCCACCGGCCGCATTACGGTGGTGTACGGCGGGCTGGCCGACTACTACGGTTTCTACGATGTGGAATACTTCGCCGGCACGGACCGCCAGGACGCGGCCCAGCTGGCCGACCCGGCCAACTGGAAAGACCTTCCCGAGCACCATTACCTAGAGATTCACGAGGCCAGCCACGAGCGCAAGGGGCCGCAGATTTTTGCCCTTCGCGACGGCACGGCGGACCAGGTGGACTACCTGACCGAGCAGTTCCACGGCCCGTTCCGCATCCCCGGCCGCGAGGCGTACATTTTTGACCAGTACGACACGCTAGGGGCCCTGGCCGAAGCGATGAAAGAGCAGGGGGAGCAGTACCGGGGCCGCATCGTGGAGAATAACGAGTGGCGGACGTGGGTAGCGTTTGAGGAAGAAATGGGCGGCAGCGGGGAATGCCTGTGGGAGCGCGTAGAGCTCGACTTGGGGCAGCTGCCGCTCGACAGCTACGTCTACATTTCGGGCCGCCGGGCCACGGCCGAGGAAGGGGAGGGCAACGGCCGGGTTACGCTTTGGCAGCAGCCCAGCGGGCAGTACTACGTGGAAACCGAGCCCCGTTTTCACTATGGCCCCAATTACCCCACGCTAACCCCGCTAACGCTGGCCCAGGTGCAGGAGCGGTATGCATTCGAGTTCATCCCCAACGGCCAGGAGCCCGCGCCGGTCGAGCACGGCGACTGGATTCCGGAATACCCGCCCCAGGAGGGCGACGAGCTGGCCGACAACCAGGACAGCACCGAGTACCCGGAATACCCGGCCGACGAGCAGCGTGACTAACCCCACTTTTTACAATTGCAAAATCTGATGTTACCGAACCTTCCCGCCATCGAAACCCACGCCGGCCGCATTGTCATTGGGGCCACCGTCCGCAGCACTCGTTACCGCGATGTGCAGAGCCTGGTGACCGCTGTTTACTGGAACGGCAATCACTACGCCATCAAGGTAAACGACCGCCACAGCGACGACGCGGGCCAGTACGAATTGCTGTCCCCGCCCACACACCAGGGATTCAACTACGTTAATTCGAACACCCAGCAGGTGCTGGGCGGCAGGTTTGAGGTACTGCTACCAGGGGAGGGGACCGGATATATTTTGTCGACACCGTCGAGCAGGGCATTGCCCTACTCGCGGCCACCATCGGCCTACGCAACCAAGCGCGGGAAATCGAATACCTGAAGCAGCGGGCCGAAGCCGGCCCGGTGGACGAACTTCCTTGGCGCGGGCAGGCCGTGAACAGCATTGTTGGCCAACTGGCTTACGTGAGCACCGGCAACGGTAGGCAGCCCAAATTGCTTAGTCTCGGGCTCATCAAAGCAGAGAATTTTCCGGGCCACTAAATAAGTGGGCTGCTACAGGCTTCAACGATAAGCCGATATAAACGTAAATGTTGAGCTGTAAAAGGTGTCAGTAACTGCCTGAAAGACAAGAGAAGCGCGGGCAAAATTTAACTGGGCTGGTAACAGGGCATTGTATATTTACCTGTGATGCCCACCTCACCTACATCTGCCGGCACTACTGATGGGGAGCGTTACCTCGCCCAGCTTTGCCAACGCTCTTTTCTTTCCCTTTGGAATTACTCTAATCCGTACACGGACGAAGGCAAAACACCCCCGGCTAACGTGGGAAAGGAGTTGTGTGACCAGTTGGTTATATTTGGCAACCACGTTATCATCTTCTCTGATAAGGATTGTGCCTATCCGGTTACCGAGGACGAGCAGGTGAATTGGAGCCGGTATTTTAAGAGAGCCATCTGGAAGAGCGCGGCGCAAATCTGGGGAGCAGAAAGCTGGCTGAAACGGTTCCCAAACCGCATTTACGAAGATGCGACTTGCCAGCGGCCCCTACGGGCCACCCTACCGCCACCCTCCGATATGAAGGTGCATCGGGTGCTGGTGACGCACGGGGTATCGGCGGCATGCCAAGCCATTTATGAGGGTATGGGTAGCCTACTCATCGATACTAGTATAGTAGGCGACGCACACTTTCAGCGCCACCCTCAAGGGCCCACCACTCAGCCCCGCGAGCTGGAAATCTTTACAGTAGGACATCTAGACCCGACTCGGGGGTATGTGCATGTTTTCGATGATGCTAGCCTAGTGACAGTGCTGCGCACGCTCGACACCATTGGCCTTGGTTAAAAGTTTGGTACAAAAGTTAATCGGCGGCCTTGGCAGCGGCTGGCTTTCGGTGGGCGTGGATGACCACTTTACGGTGGCGTAAGTACTTATAAAGGGTAACCTTCGTTTTAGTGAACAAGCCAGCTGGCTATTTTTAGGATTTCCTTCCTGCTCCATGGCCCGCTACTTGTTTTTACTCGACGCGACCCAGCGCCGTGCCTTCGACCAGCCCCCTGTTTTCAATCCGCCCCAGCGGCAGCTCTTCTTTGCGTTGCCCGACTGGGCCACCCGGTCTCTGGCTACGCTGCTGGCCCCGCACAGCCGGGGCGGCTTCGTACTGCAGGTCGGCTACTTCAAGACGACGGGGTGCTTCTTTCCCGTGGACCGGTTCCTGGCGACTGACCAGGCGTACGTGCAGCAGCGTTACCACTTGGGAGCGGTGGAGTGGACGCGCTACGGCAAGGTCACCCGCTTTAACCACCAGCAGCAGATTCTGCAGCAATTCGGGGTTCCGCCCTTCGAGCAGGTCGAAGCCGCCGTGCGCCAGCAAGTGACGCATTTCGCCCGCCTATTAGGACCGCCTTTTTCCGTATCTATTCAGGCACTGTCCTGCCTGCTTTGGCTGAAATCATTTTCTCCGATGCTGACCCGAAGGCCCGTTGACCCGCTAAAAAGGCCATCCTGGAGGCCAGGCCAGCGCGGCGGCGGCGGGTTTCGCTACCTTTAAAGCGCATGAGTACGACCGCACGGCCCCTGGAACGGCAACTATCTCCGCCCCTGGTGAGCGGCTCCACCATTGCCCTGGCGTGGCTGCTGTTCAGCGGGTTCATGGTGCTGCTGATTTTTGTGCAGAACCTCTCGGCCGGCACGCCCACTGACTGGCGCGAGGCCCTGGGCGGGCGGCTGTTGCACGGCCTGATTTGGGGCCTGCTCACGCCAGTGGTGTTCGCCCTGGCGGCCCGCTTCAACCTCACCGAACGCCGGCACCGCCTCTGGCACCTGCTGGCCCACGCGGCGGCTAGCTACGTCCTGACCCTGGTGTACCGCCTGGGCTACGCCGCCGTGATGCACGGCAGCGGGGCCACGCCGGGCGGCTTCTCCCTGCATACCGTTGTGGCCAATGCCAACAACTGGGTGCCCATCTACTGGATGCTGCTGTGCATCGCCTACGCCGTGCAGTACCGCGAGCGGTACCGCGAAGGCCGGGTGCGGGCCGCCCAGCTCGAAACCCAGCTGGTGCAGGCCCAGCTGCAGGCCCTGAAAATGCAGCTTCAGCCGCACTTTCTCTTCAACTCGATGAACGCCGTCTCAGCCCTGATGACCCAGGACGTGAAGGCCGCCCGGCGCATGTTGGCCCAGCTCAGCCAGTTTCTGCGGCTGGTGCTGGAAGGCACCGACGAGCAGGAGGTGACCCTGGAACAGGAGCTGCGCCTCACGCGCCTCTACCTCGAAATCGAGCAAACCCGCTTCCCCGACCGGCTAGCCGTGCGCTACGACATCGCCCCCGATACCGAGGGCGCGCTGCTGCCTGCCCTGCTGCTGCAGCCGGTGGTGGAAAACGCCGTGCGCCACGGCCTGGCGCCCCGCGCCGGGGCCGGCGAGCTGGCCGTGCGGGCCGAAAAACAGGGCGACCGACTCGTGCTGCAAGTGCACGACAACGGCCAGGGCGCGGCCGATACCGCCGCCCGGGGCATCGGCCTGCGCAACCTGGAAAGCCGCCTGACTACGCTCTACGGCCCAGACTACGCCCTGGCGGTGGAGTCGGCCCCGGCGTGCGGCTACTGCCTGCGCCTGTCCATCCCGTTCCGGCTGGCAGCGGCCGGGGTTACGCATCTATCCGCATGAGGCCCATCCGCACGCTGCTGGTCGACGACGAGCCGCTGGCGCGCAGCCTGCTGCGGGAGCTGCTGGCCGATTTTCCGGCGCTGACCGTGACGGGCGAAGCCGCGAACGGCACCGAAGCCTTGGCCGCCCTGCAAACCGGCGCGTACGACGTCGTCTTTCTCGATGTGCAAATGCCCGACCTCGATGGCGTGCAGGTGCTGGGCCGGCTGCGGGAAGCCGGCCAGCCGCTCCCGCTGGTGGTGTTCGTGACGGCCTACGACCAGTACGCGGTGCAGGCCTTCGCGCTCCACGCTGTCGATTACCTGCTCAAACCGCTGGACCCCGACCGGTTTGCCGACTGCGTACGCCGGGTGCAGCAGCAGCTACGCCTGCGCCAGTACCAGGCCCGCGTCCCCGAGCTGGAGGCCCTGCTGCACAGCTGGACCGCCCCGGCAGCTGACTACCAGGACCAGTTCCTGGTGAAGCTGCCGGAGCGCAGCTTCTTCGTGCCGGCCGCCGAGGTGTGCTACTTCGAGGCCAGCGGCAACGGCGTGCAGCTACACGCGGCCGGCCGGCACTACCCGCTGCGCACGGCCCTGGGCCAGCTGGCCGAGCGGCTCGACCCGGCCGTGTTCCTGCGCATCCACCGCTCGTGCATCGTCAACCCGGCCCACATCGTGGACTTCAGGCACTGGTCGCACGGCGAGTACCTGTTTCGCATGGCCAACGGCCAGCACGTCACCTCCTCGCGCAGCTACAGCGCCGGCGTACAGCAGCTGCTCAAGCGATTTGCCTGAGCCGGCCCGGAACCTGGAAGGCCAGTTCACCCCGGGATAGGTCCAGTTGGCCCGTGTCGGGCGTTCATTTTTGGAAGTTGCCCGTTAGTGCACCAGCCCCCCACTCATGGGACGGCAACAGCGCACGACATGACCAAACCCTTCCTCTTTTTGCTGGCCTTCACCTTCGGCGGAGTCGCGACGGCCCGCGCCCAACACCATACCCCGGCTGGTACTACATCAATGCCGGGCACGACCCACTCCATGACGGGCATGACCGGCCTGAAGATGGACCACACAGCCGCGCCCGGCACCCCGGTCGCCGCCTTCCAGCACGGCATGGATTCGGTGATGGTGGTGATGGACGAGGGCATGCGCCGCATGGAGGGGGCCCGCCCCGACGACATCGACGCCAGCTTCGCGGCCATGATGCTGCCCCACCACCAGGGGGCCGTGGACATGGCCCGTCTGCAGTTGCTGTACGGCAAGGACCCCGCCCTGCGCCGCCTGGCCCAAAGCATCATCGCCGAGCAGCAGGTCGAGATTCAGCAGATGGCTGCCTGGCTGAAACAGCACCCCGTGGGCACGCAGAATCCTGGCAAATAGTACCTAATTCCGTTTAAACCGTCATGCTGAGCTTGTCGCAGCATCGCTACCGCTTCGTTGAAGAAGTGTTGATTAGTAAAGAGGTAGCGATGCTGCGACTTCGTTCAGCATGACGTTCTTTTTTCCCTATCCCATGAAATTCCCTCTCCTCCCCGGCCTGCTGCTCATTTCCAGCGTGGCGGCGGCTCAGGTCGTCAGCCACCGCGACCGGGTGTACACCGCCGACCAGATTTCCAACACCGTCTCGGTTATCGACCCCATGGATAACAAGCTGCTGGGCCAGATTATTCTGGGTAAGCCGCAGCCCGACTTGCTCTCGGCGCTCTACAAGGGGCAGGCGCTGGTACACGGCCTGGGTGCTTCGTCCGACCATAAGCTGCTGGCCGTGGTGTCGGTGGGCTCCAACAACGTGACCTTCATCGAGACGGCCACTAACGCCATCCGGGGCAGTGTGTACGTGGGGCGGGCCCCGCACGAAGCCACCTTCCGGCCCGATGGCAAGGAGGCCTGGATAACGGTGCGCGGCGAGGACTACCTATCGGTGATTGACGTGGCCACGATGCGCGAAACCCGCCGTGTGCCCGTGCCCAACGGCCCCGGCCAGATTGCCTTCAGCCCCGATGGCAAGCGCGCCTTTGTGTGCTCCAGCTTCTCGCCCGAGCTGGCCGTGGTGGACGTGGCCACTTACAAAGTCATCAAAAAGGTGCCGGTGGTGAGCCCCTTCTCGCCCAACATCTTCCCCACCAAAGACGGCCAGCAAATCTGGTTCACCCACAAGGATGTGGGCAAGGTGTCGGTGCTGGATACCAAGACGCTCACCATCAGCGGCGTGCTCACCACCGGCCCCGTCACCAACCACGTGGCCACGGTGGATGTGGCGGCCGGCAAGCTGGCCTACGTGACCGTAGGCGGCGAGGACGTAGTGAAGGTGTACAGCCGCGCCCCGGGCTTCCAGCAGCTGGCGACCATTCCGGTGGGGGCTAATCCGCACGGCATCTGGCCTTCGGGCGACGGCAGCCGGATGTACGTGGGCCTGGAAAACGGCGACTCCGCCGTGGCCGTCAGCACGGCCAGCAACCGGGTGCTGGCCAAAATCAAGGTAGGCCAGGCCCCGATGGCGCTGATGTACGTGCCCAACGCCGTGCCCGCCGGCGCGGCCGCCGCCACCGGCTTGGGCCAGCAGCTGGTGGACCAGCCCGCCGTGGTGCGGACGCTCAAGCCGCCCACCGCTGGCCCCGCCACCGGCACCATGACGCTGCGCTCGGAAGGGCTGGTGGATTTGGCCACCTTCGCCCTGCGCGGCCTGACGCCGAACACCGACTACGACATCTTCCTGACCAGCGGCACCAAAGCGCCCTACGCGCGCGACTACGCCCTGACCACCGTGCGCACCGACGCCAAAGGCGGGGCTATGGGCCAAGCGCTGGGGCCGGTGCAGCGCATCGCGGGCGGCGAGCTGAACCCAGCGGGCAAAAAGTTTTCGCGGGTAATCGTGGCACCTAAAGCCGCTGACGGTGAACCCGCTTTACTGTCCGAATAGTCCGGCTTGGACTGGGCGTCCGACGGCGAATACTGGCCGCCGGGGCAACCATCCACGCGGCAATGCCGAGCTAACCTAAACTGAATTCACTTGTAACCACAACCCTACACCATGCAACCTGTTTTCAATCAACCCACTGGTATCAGCTCCCGGGCGCAGTCGCTCAAGCGGTTCTTGCTGCCGGTGGCGGCGTGTGCGCTGCTGCTCGGCGGCTGCAAGAAGGACAATGAGGCCATCACTGACACCAGCGCGCCGCCGGTGCTCAACATCGTGTCGCCGGTAGAGGGCGCGACCATCATGCCCGGCGGGCGGCTGGGCAACGCCACCACGGTCGACTACAACGGCACGGGCTTCGCCATTAACCTGGAAATCGTGACCAAGGACACGGTGGCCATCCCGACCAAGGAAAGCCTCAACATCCGCAACACCGCCGCCCTGGGCCAGCCCAACGTGAACCTGCCCGGCTTCACGGCCAGCCTCGACGTGGACCTGATTAAGCCCGACGGTGGCACCATTCCCAAGGGCACCAATCTGGCCTCGCTCTTCAACATCGCCGGTACCGACGACACCCCCGGCCCCGGCGTAACCACCTGGGTGAGCTGGCACGTGCTGGAATCGGTGGCCGCCGGCACCACCAGCTGCACGCTCACTACCTCTGTAACGGACCGCGCCGGCCGCAAAGCCACGGCCACCCGCCTGCTGAAAGTGGCCCCCGGCCCCGGCGGGGTCATCAGCGGCGAGGCCCTGACGCCTGCTCCCAAACCCATCACCTACGGCACGGTGGATAGCCCCGATGGCCCCACGGTGACCATGATTGCCCCGCGCACTCCCTCCAGCATCAGCCCCGGCATCCAGACGGCGGGTGTGCTGCCGGCCCCGCCCACCAGCGGCGCGCTCTTTTTCATCCAGGTGTCGGCGCTCGATAAGTCGCGCAACGGCATCAACGTGGCCGAAAACGGGGACGGCACCTTCGGCAAACCCGCCGCCGACCGCGGCACGATTGAGGACAAGACGCAATCCAACGCCGGCGTGAACCGCTACGCGCCGGGTCTAAAGGTCACCTTCGACGTGCCTCTGCTTCAGCCCAACGGCAACGTGATTCCGGCCGGCGGCAACCTGGCCCCGGTGTTCAACACGGCCGGCAGCGAGCTGGACCCCAGCGGCTTCGTGCGCACCACCTTCGGCTGGAGCGTGGGCGGCACCCTGCAGCTGGGCGGCAAAACCAGCGTCACCATCAAAGCCGCCGTAACCGACGCGGCGGGTAAAACCGGCAGCGCCACCCAGGTGGTGCAAATCAGCTCCGTCGAAAACGGCCAGCTGCTGACGCCGGCTCCGCGCTAAGGTCCCGAAGCTTGTACGGTAGCCCCGCAACGGCCCGAAGGCTGGCCCGTTTCATAACGAGCCAGCCTTCGTTTTTTATCATCCTCTCCCAACCATTTCATCCCTCCATGCGCATCACTACCTTATCCACCTGGGCCCTGGCAGCCACGCTGTTGCTCGGGGCCTGCTCGAAAAAGAACAGCGAGGAAACCGAGCCCGACATGGTCATTCCGCCCGACCCCGGCCCCATCGCAGCCAGCGCCGCCGACCGGGTGTACCTGGCCGACCAGTCCTCAAATACCGTGTCGGTGCACGACCCGAGCACCAACCGGCTGCTGGGCGTGATTCGCTTGGGCAAGGGCCGGCCCGAGTTTCTGAGCCCGCTCTACGACAAGGAGTCGAACGTGCACGGGCTGGGGGTGTCGCCCGACGGCAAGACGCTGGGCGTGATTGCCACGCTCACCAACGCGGTGATTTTTATCGACCTGGCCACCAACACCGTGAAGGGCAAGGTGTACGTGGACCGCAACCCCCACGAGGGCTTTTTCTCGCCCGACGGCAGACAGTTCTGGGTGGCGGTGCGCGGCAAGGATTACGTGACGGTGATTGACGTGGAGAAAATGCAGGTGGTGAAAAACATTGCCACCGAGCACGAGCCGAGCATGGTCGTGTTCCGGCCCGATGGCAAAGTGGCCTTCGTGGACCACTCCGAAACCGCTACGCTCGACGTAATTGATGTGAAGAAGCGCGAGGTCATTGCCCGGGTGCCGGTGGTGAGCAAGTTCTCGCCCAACCTGGTGGTGACCGAGGACGGCCAGCAGGTCTGGATGACCCACAAAGACGTGGGCAAGGTGACCGTGGTGAACGCCCAGACCTACGCCGTGGAAGGCGTGATTGACACCGGCCCCGGCACCAACCATGTGAACATGGCCGGCCCCGGCGGCGGCACCCGCTTCAGCGGGGCCAGCGCCGGCGACTTCGCTTACGTAACCGTGGGCGGCGAAAACGCGGTGAAGGTGTATTCGCGCCAGCGCCAGCTGCTGGCCACTATCCCGGTGGGGGCCAACCCGCACGGTGTGTGGCCCAACGGCGACGGCAGCAAGCTCTACGTGGGCCTGGAAAACGGCGACGCGCTGGTCAGCATCGACACCAAAACCAACACCAAGCTCACCGAAACCGGCAGCGGCCAGGCCCCGCAGGCCCTGCTCTACGTGGTGAAAGCCGGCGGTGGCAGCCCCGGCGCCAGTGGGCTGGAAGCCTTCACGCCGGTGACGCCGGTGAACATCCGCCTGGTGCCCGTGGGTACGCAGCCGGTGCCCGGCGTGGGCGGCGGGGCCACCATCCGCCCCACCGAAGACCTCGACGAAATGGTACTGGCCCTCAAGCAGCTGGCCGCCAACACCACCTACACCCTGTACCTGTCGGACAGCAAAACCGCATTGGTGGCCCCGGAGCCGGTCATTTCCTTCAAAACCGATGATGGTGGCGCAGTCGAAGTCAACGCCTACTACCAGATTCGGCTGCGGCTGGCAGGCCGGTTCGCCGTGGTGGTGCTCGGCGACAAAAACCCGGCCGGCGCGGTCACGCTCACGCAGCCGTAAGCCGGCTGCTGACCAAGAAGGCCCCTGGTGCATGTCGCATCAGGGGCTTTTTTAGGGGCGCAAACGCTTTTGCTTCGGGTAGCACCGGGGTT
Source organism: Hymenobacter aerilatus (assembly GCF_022921095.1). NCBI lineage: Bacteria > Pseudomonadati > Bacteroidota > Cytophagia > Cytophagales > Hymenobacteraceae > Hymenobacter > Hymenobacter aerilatus. The sequence goes on along the minus strand of NZ_CP095054.1, from coordinate 117,158 downwards.
TTTTGTTGCTCAACTACCTTCGCCGCTTGCTAGCTGGCAGGCCGCCAATTCCCGGCAATGGGCCCGAAAGCGCAGCAGCCCGACCGTCAGCACCAGCCCCGCCACCGCCAGCGCGGAGTAACCCAACCGGCCGCCCCGCTCGGGGTGAAACTGAAGGAGCGCCAGCCCGAAGCCCACCAGCGCCAGGCTGGTGCGCACGTAGGTGAGCAAAGTGCGCTCATTGGCCAGCCGGGTCCGTTGCAGGGCCAGCCGGTCCGAGAGGGCGAGTGGGTTGGTGGGGGGGGTAGCGGCATAAGGGAGTAGGCTACGGGAGGGTAATGGCATCGCCCGGTTCGGCCAGCCGGTGAAACACGATGCCGTGCTTCTCAAAATACGGCCCGTAGTTCTCGTAGCGCTGCTGGATGAAGAAGGGCTTGAGGTAGCCGTCGTGTACGGGCAAAATTTGCCTGGGACGCATTTTCAGGGCGAAATCGGCCACCACCAGCTCCGTGAGAAAAGGCGCGGTGACGGGCAGCAGGAGCATTTCCACCCCCGCGAAGGGCAACAAATTGTTAGCAAAAGAGTCGGCGGGATTTAGCACCTTGCCATTCACCAGCCAGGCGGTCATTTGCGGCAAGGGGCTGTCGAGAATGGCCTCGTGCTGCACCGGAAGGGCCAGCAGCTGAAACACGCCCAAGTCTAGGCGACCTTCCTCGTGGATTTGCACCGTGAGGCCGTGCGCTTTCAGTTCGGTTGCCACCTCGCGGTTAGAGATGATAATGACCTGACGCAGGGCCACGATTTTCTGAAGCGCCGCCACGTCGAGGTGGTCGGGGTGGTTGTGGGTGATGATGATGACCGATACGTCTTTGAAAACCTCGGGGTGCACCAAGCCTTCGATGAAGGAAAACTTGCCCGGGTCGAAAAGAATCTGTTGGCCGTCGAGTTCGAACAGCAAACAGGAATGAATGTATTTGGTGATGCGCATGGCATTGAAAATGAGGTTGTTATAGCTGCTTCGGTAGTCCAACTTCCTCCGTGCGCTTTGCGCTATACCGTGTGCAGAATCACGTAGAGCGAGCCAGTCGAAATCACCAACCAGAGCAGGATGCCCAGCACGTAGGGCTTGATGCCCACCGAGCGCACCACCTTGGCCGACAGGCCCGCGCCGATGAAAAACAGCGTCACCGTGAGGCCGATTTTGGCCAGGTTCACCATCACCGGGCCCAGGGGCTTGGCGGCGGGCACGAAGGTGTTGAGCAGCATGGCGGCGATGAAGCCGAAGATGAAATAGGGAATTTTCACCTTGACGCCCTTCTGCTTGAAAATCATGGCCGTGCCAATGGAAATCGGGATAATCCACAGGGCCCGGGCCAGCTTCACGGTGGTGGCTACTTCCAGGGCTTTATTGCCGTAGGCGGCCGCCGCGCCCACCACCGAACTGGTGTCGTGGATGGCAATGGCGCACCAAAGGCCGAACTGGTTCTGAGTCATGGCCAGCGCGTGGCCGATGGGCGGGAAGGCAAACAGGGCCAGCGCGTTGAGCACGAACACCGTGCCCAGGGCCACCGACATCTCCTCGTCCTTGGCCCGCAGCACCGGCCCGATGGCCGCGATGGCCGAGCCGCCGCAAATGGCGGTGCCGCACGAAATCAGATGCACCACGTGCCGGCCCAGCCCCAACCACCGGCCCACCACCAGGCCCAGCAGCAGCGTGCCGAAGATGGACACCACCGTGAACAGGATGCCCTCCTTGCCGGCCTGCACCGCCGCGTGGGCGTTCATGCCGAAGCCCAGCCCGATAACCGAGAACTGCAGCAGCTTGGCCGTGGCCTTTTTGGTTTGGGTAGTGAAGGGGTTGCCGATGGTCTGGGCCAGCACCAAGCCCAGGGCCAGGGCAATGGGCGGCGAGGCCCAGGGCGTGAGGCAGAACACGAAGAACAGCACGAACACCACCTGCTTCAGGGTGAAATCCTGCCCGAACAGCACGCGGGGCGTGTGCAGGTGGCGGAAGAAGCCGGTGGTTTCGTTGAATTCAGGAGCGGCCGGTTCCTGCGCCGGAGCGGGAGCGAGCGGCGAATCAGGGGCTTGCGGAGTTGCGGAATGAACCGGGAGTGCCATGAGCGGGAGGGGGTTGTTTCTGAGGCAAATATACGGCGACCCCTACGCAAAGGATTATCCAATCGTGTTATCCTGCATAACCAAAAGTTATTTATAGAATAGCTGATTTTTGCATTCCCGCCAGTCTTGAGCCGCCCGGATGGCCGTGGCAGCAGTTGTTACGGCACCGGCAGACCTGTGCCATCGCCAATCTGCCGTTGGACGAACCACCCGGTTCACCTCCTGCTGTATAAGTACAGCCGCTGCCAGCTGACACCGAATGGTTATCCGGCATCGCCAGCCTTTATTTGGCCCCCTTGAATTGCCCCTGCACGAAGCTCAGAAACCGCTGGGCCGGCCGGGCCAGCACCTGTCCCTGCACCCAGAGTGCCTCGAACTGCCGGGCCAGGTGCAGCCCTTTGATGGGCACGATTTCGAGCAGTCCAGCCGCCAGCTCGCGGTCCAGGGCCCGGCGCGACACGAATCCCAGGGCCGCCGGCGCGGCTTCGAGGTAGCGCTTGATGGCTTCCGTATTGTCCAGGTAAAGGGCTACGGAAAGGCTGCTGAGCTTAATGTGCTGCGCCCGCAGAGCAAATTCGAGAATTTCCAGCGTGCCCGAGCCCCGCTCGCGCAACACCAGCGGGTGGGCCAGGGCCTCGGCCAAGGACAGCGGCGTGGCGAGCGGGGAACCGGGCGCGACGCGGCGCACGGCCACCAACTCGTCGGGCAGCAACGGCTCGTAGTGCAGGTCGTGGCTTTTGGTGCGGCCTTCTACAAAGCCCAAATCCAGCTCGCCGCGTAGTAGGGCATCGGCAATGCGCTCGGAATTGGCGTTCAGGAACGAGAGCTGCACCTGCGGGTAGCGGGCCTGAAAGGCGGGCAGCAACCCCGGCAGCACGTACTGGGCCAAGGTGGTGCTGGCCCCCAGGCGCAGGCGGCCGGCGGCCTCTTCGGGGTCACGCAGGGCCAGGAGCTGGTCTTCGAGCTGCTGCTGGGCGGCGGCGGCGGCATCGGCGTGGGCGTGCAGCAGGCGGCCGGCCTCGGTGAGGCTCACGCGGTTGCCGCGCCGCTCCAACAGGCGCTGGCCGTACTGGGCTTCCAGCTCACGAATGTGCTTGGTGACGGCCGGCTGGCTCACAAACAGCTCCTGCCCGGCCTTGGTAAAGCTCAGATGCCGGGCCACGGTGGCAAATACGCGCAGACGAAAATCGGACATGGCGGCAAGGTAGGCAGTTTGCTATAACCTCGGGGCGGACCCTCCCCGCTCATTTCGGGCACTCATCCGCCCACCCTGCCAACGCCGCTTACCGAACCAGCTTCTCCAGCGCGGCCTTGAACTCGGGGGTGTAGTACGCGGCCATGCCGTCGTGGCAGGTGACCACCTGGCCGTCGGGGCCGATGATGACGGTGGCAAGAATGGAGTTGGAATCGAATGGGGCAGGCACTTCGGCTTTTCAGAGGCCGATATAGTACAGCGAGGCGAGGCCCAGCGAAAGCCTGACGAAGCGGATACTACCTTCCCAAGGCGCTGGTTTACGCCGAGGTGCAGCAGGTTGATAGACACGAAGTAGGCGAGAAATTGGTCGGACGCATTTCGGAGTGGCAGACACAGGTGTTTCGGTGCGCCGGGCGGAGCCGTGCCGGCCGCCTCCCTTACCATCCAGACCAAACTCCTTATCTCTCCCTCAATGGTCTACACTCCGTCGGCGAGGTACGGCGTACGCTGGCGCAGTACCAGCAACGGCTCAAGTTACGGCCAACCAAATGAGTGTAGTAAGCAGGTATAGGGTAACCAGAGCGTGACGCTGACGCAGCAGCATTAGCACAGCTTACTGCCCAACGTCCGTTCTAATTTGGCAAAGGGCGTTTAACCTTTGTACTAAACTTTTAACCAAGGCCACTAGTCCCAGAACGTCCGTACATAAAAGGGTTGTCCCAGTGCTTCGCTCAGATAGGCAGCGGCGGCCCGGGCCCCGGCTTCGTTGACGTCGATGCTTTGAACCGGAAAACTCGTGATTCCATATAGCATATAGCTGCCTCCAGCTGCATCAGCGTGGCCAAGTTGAAGCAGTGCCTGGGTAATCTCCGAATGCCCGTCGTGGGTAGATAGGTTAGAAAAGCCGGCGATGCCCGCATCACCAATTCTGGTGTAAAGCTCCTGCGAGGCGGCGTGGGCTCTTCGTTGAGCTTCGGCAACGGCGGCGGCTACCTTTTCGAGCGTTGCGTCGCTGACTTTCACCTCCTTAATCTTCGGGATGGCACGCAATGGTAAGTCATCGAGCCGTACCGTTTGTAGATTGATTGACAGTCGGCCGAGCGACTCAACGGATAGAACGGAGGTGTTGGTAATCAGTTTTTTATTGTACTCCAGGTCGAAATCATTATAGCCGGCATCGTATTGATTACGCAATTCCTCCACAATCTGCTCCGCTTCTTTATCCGTCTGAACCAGGATTATTAGCTTGCTGAAGCCGTGATGTTTATTCTGGAGGAAGAAGGGGAGGCCAGGCTCTTCAAACCGCTCATGCACATCGGCCCAACGCCATTCCCGCTCGTGCGTCCAATCCATTTTTCGGGTGAGGTTGGTGGCCACGTAGCGGTATTGCTCTCGCAGGCCAATGCCGAGTGAGGAGTGCAGCGTGCGTAGCCCAATTCCGCCGAATGCGTCCCGCTTATCCGCCTCCCGGTGCTGGACACTGGTCCCGTATATCACGGGCCGAGCGCCAGCCTCAAACAGCTCATTTCTCAAAAAAGCCAGGCCGTAGCCCTGCACGGCATACTCTGCGTTCCTCGATGTCGCATAATCAATCAGCCCGTGCAGCGGCATCTCTGTGAAGCAAACCGCTGCCTTTGGCCCGTAGATGGTCGGCAGCAAACCAGACTTGGTTTGTCGATAAGACCAGCCGGCTTTTAGAAAGCCATCGTGCAGAATTTTCCGGAGCACCCCAAACGCCGACATATCCGGCTCCTGGTCCCGGTCACCGTCATACAAGGACGAGACAAACAAGGGTTCACCGGTGTAGGTAAAGCCGTCGGGATGGGCAACCGGCTCATGGGTGGTGGGGGCCACGAAGAGCATCGGGTCCGTCTCAGGATTTCGCCGATGAATGAAATGGATAACCCACTGGGAGATGTCAGTTCTCATACTAGAAGCTTACTGCGCCAGTGCTACTGATTCTTAAAAGTCACGGCATCTTCCCGCACGAGGTAAGCGGTTGGGGAGCCAAAATCCACCATCTTGTCCAATAGCCACATAAAGCCGTTGAACAGTTCGGGGTTGGTCTTGATGCGGCGCATATGGTGCTGTAGCAGCCTCTCGATGAAGGCCGTCGCCGGACCGGTCTGAAACAGCGCCAGCAACTGGTCGGGATGATTTTGGCAAATGGCAACCACGACCAGCAGGGCATCGGGCAACAGCGTTTTGTCGCCCACCGTCGATAATACCTTTAACAGGGAATGCAGATGAGTAGCCCCAACTTGCTGCATTGCCCGCCGGTAATAGGCTTGCCCCCTTTCAAGCGGCTGCCAGTGCGTAGCGGTGGGCTTCCAGCCAATATCCAGCAGTGCCAGCGGCACAAGCGGTGCGGTGGCTGGGGTAGGTAGTTGGGCAAGCAGGTGCTCCCAGAGTTGCCAGAAATGAAGTGTTCGGGCGGTGCTCCTCGCGTCGGCTGGCGCAGCAACAAGGGTATCCCGCTCCCTGATTACCTGCGCCAGGATGGCACCGACAAACTCCTGCATGTCATCTCCTGCCGCGTAGTGAGTTGCGGGCTGTTGGTTTAGGCCCTGCAGCAGCAGGTCCAGCAAACCGCGCGCTTGGTCGATGTCACTGAAAAGCAGTATCCTGGGCAATGAGCCCCTAATGCCAAATAATTGGCCGATGTTGAATTGCCGCTCTTCCTCGTTACGGGTAGCGTAGCCGGGAGACTTCGGCCTTCCCAGGTCTTGCACCATTAGGGTTGTGAGCCGCGTGATGTAGCCGCTTAAAAGCGGCAGTTGCGTAGTAGGCGGTATCAGCTCCAGTGCAATTACCAGCAGACTGGGGTCATGGGTGGTGGGGGAGAGGTGGTTGAGGACAATCGTTGGAGCTGGTCCCGCCAACAACGGCGTCAGGGCTGCGGTCTTAGCCGCTTCATATTCGGTATCGTTGGTTCGGCGATACTCTCCCGCTTCACGGGCCTGCATGACCTGCCGGGCATATTCGAGCAAGACGGACCAGACCACGGGCAGTAAGTCGGGGTACTGAGGGAAGAAGGTATCCCGCAGATGCGCAAAAAGGTGAACTTGCTTGTGTTCAGGCAGTGGGGCGCTCACCGTGCGAAGCAAGAGCAACACTACCTCCTGACGGGCCGGCTCATCGGCGGCGGAGCCGTATAAAAGCGCGAAGCTTTTGAGCAAATGTGGTTCGTCAAACAAGCTGAACCGCTCTTCCCACATATGCGCGGTTTCGTAGTGGTGAATGGTTTCCAGCTTGAATTCCAGGCACGAGCAAATAGTGTCTCGGCACCAGCGAATATGGTCTGCGTCGAGGCTGCTACTGAAGTGCCGGAGCCCCAGCAACGCTAGGCCTGCCATGCGATAATCCGTACTGGCTTCCCGACCCGGGCGAGTATATGCAGCATACATGGTCAGCCAGGTGTCAACGCCCCAAGAGGCCCCTTCCTTGCCGTCTAGAAAATCGCCAATCTGAGAAGACATGTGCAGCCGTAGGCTTTCGGCGGCCCGTTCGGGCTCGTCTGCGGTGAGCATCGCCTGCACCGGGCCATCGTAGTCGGGCTGGATGCTGGCCAGCTGCTGCTCTTCGTCAACAGTTACTTTCCATTTGCGCGGGTCTGTTTCAATGAGCAACTTGCGCCAGTAGAGGCTCGTCGTCTCTGCCAGTGCCGCGTCGTGCGAGTCGAGGATGGCCAACAGCTGCGGAGTGAACTCTCCCTGCTGGAGCAGATAGTGGGCGACGAAGCTGCCCAGGCCTCGCTGGAAGCCCAGGCGGTGCGGAAGCTTTTTCGAGGCCGTGCGCTCCCGGCGGGCCACCAAGCTTTTGTTCACGCCCAACAACGAATGGGGCATGTATTCGGCTACTACCCGGCTGGCATCCCATTCGAGAAACGCCCGCACGGAGACCAGCGGAACCCATTGCCCCTCCAGCTGCGCTTGCTTGGCCATTGCCACGCTGGCCAGCACGCCCGACAGGGCTACCGACTCAGCATGAGTTAGCAGGTAATTAAACCACTGGTTTAGCGGTGCTGACTCACCAGAGGATGCAGCAGAGGGCATTTCCAGGAAAAACTTCTCCACGCTCATCAACACGGATTCCAGCACCGCAGGCAGTTGCCCGCTTCCCCGATACGCCGCCCATAGCTCACTATTTCCAGGCTGCCTGACCATAGTGCCGTCGGGCGTTGTGAATTCGGTTACGACCAGCGGGTCGTGGGCTGCTTGGTGGCGTTGGTACGTGCGGGTACAGTAGTTCACCAAGTCCACGACGAAAGGAATCCCAATCTCGGCCCGGTAGCCAAGTAAATCCCACACGGGTGTGCTGTATATGCTCGGCGGCTCCGTGCGCAGGTCCGCAGTCAAGCCAAATCGCTCTTCTTGGCCGAGCTGTGACCAAAGTGGGTTGTAATGCCCCGGCCGCGCTTGGCGAGGCTGGGCTCGCCACTCATGGTTTAAGATGTCGACGACAAGCTCTGGCAGGTGACGGCATAGCTGGGCTGTGGCTACCCCCGACACGCAGAGCTTGATTAATTGCTTGTAGAGTTTTGGCACCCACTGGTCGCCTTCCGCCATCGTTGATGCCAGCGCGCGTTGCAGCAGCCCACGCAATCGTTCCACGGCAAGCTCGGCTACTTCGTACGCCACCATTACGAGGCGGTTTAACTCCGGGCCCTGGGCAGCGGCCCGCCAGTACGCTTCGCCCTGCTCGATTTGCTCCAAAATGTAGAACACCACAACCGCCGCCGATTCGGCGCCCGCGGGCAAGGCTTGTGCTGAACGGCTAAGGCCAGGCTGCCAGTCGCTCAGCAGGCGTACGGTTTCAATGGGCAGGAGTACGAGTCGGTCTAAGTGCCGGGCACAAAAGTCGAGGGCCGCGGCCCACCCCGAGCCCACGGGAACAAGCACCCCGCTTTCTTCTGATGCAGAATACGTACGCTGGGTGCAGGCGGTGTGCAACAGTCGCAGGCAGCGGGTCAAAAACTTGGCGTCCTCGTCGAGCAACGCCTGCTCAAAGCTGGTGAAAAACACCTCCGCATTCGTTGAGCGCAGCACGGCAATTAAAGACTCATCCAGCCAATACTTTTCCAGCGTATTCTGGTCGAGTACCTGGCCAATAAGCGCTACTACTTGCGCCGACTCCTCCATGGCTACTTCTTCTACCCACAGGCGGAAACTGCGGCGCAGGGCCGGGCTACTGCCAATGGCAGTGAAGAAGGCCGCTACCCCAAGCGCTGGGTTCCACTGGCCGCGGATAAATCGGACCAGCGCCAAATCTTCTAAAACGTCGTGCGTCGGAGCAAACCCGGTTTCTGCCTCGTCTTGGAACAGCAAGTCATCGTGCACCAGGGCGAGTAGGGCCCTATCGTCCTGGGAATCGGCACCCACAAACAAGGCCAGTTGCCGAGCTCGCCGCAGGGCAATGCTTTCAAAGGCCCGGCCGCGTTTCCAATGCAGCGCGTCCTGCTGGTTTTGCGCATCTTCGACCACGTGCTTCCACAGCTCATTTTTGAATTCAGTGCGGGAGGCGGCGGACAAATCATCCGGCGTTTTACTTAGCAGCTTAATGGCCAAATCCAGGTATTTCAAGCTGCGGAGGAGCTCGCGGAGCTTTTCGTTGCGAAGCAGCTGCTCCAGTCTGGGTACCTGCGGGCTCAGGTTGGCCAGGTCTTCGTCCGTCAGGGAGGGCACTGTAATGCAAGCGCTGTCATCGAGTTGGTAGCGATGTATCAACAACTCCACAGCATACTGACGGGCCGTTAGAACAAGCGTGAGCTTACCAAACGTTGCCGCCAAAGCCAGCAGTTGATGAAATGCATCATCGGGTGGACCCTCAAGCAGCTTTTCGGCGCTGTCAATGTAAAGTACTTTCTGCGGAAGCAGGGCCCAAGCGGCCAATAGGGCAGGGAGGGGCTCCGAAACTCCTTGCAGGGCAAATACTTGGCCCAAGTGGGGCACGCTGAATTGCTCAGCCCTGAATGCCCAATAGCCGTTGCCCGTGACATACTGGTCTAATACGTCCCGCATCAACGCCGACTTTCCCACGCCGGCACCGCCCGTCACAATGACCACCTGGTGTTGCCCCAGCGCCTGCAATACCGCCGCCTTATCGTCCTGGCGCGGGAGGGTCACGTTGCCTACCCTGTTTCGGAGCCTCCGGGTAACGATTTGGTTGTCATCAATCAGCCGCTGGACGGCCTGCATAACCGGCCGCAACCGGGTCTGGGTAAATCGGTGGTAAAAAGGCCGGTCCGGAAGGCTCGTGATTTCGACACTGCCGCCATTGTTGTCAAATTCCGTCGCCTCAGCCACCGCTTCCTGCCAAACCGTGAGCGGGGCTACAACGTCAGGATTGGGAATAGCTAAATTAATGAGTTGCAGCAAAAAGGCTTCGTCCGCGCTGCCGGTGGACTTTAAGTCGTAGTCAAGCAATTCTACGCACCGCAGAAAACGCCACAATTCATCGTCGGTAATCCTCTGGTGGCTGACCCGGGCAAGCACCGTGCGAAACAATTCAACCTTGTCCTTCTTCTGCTGCGACCTTCTGACTTCCTGAAAGAAGGTGGCGCTGGATGCATTAAACCGAGCCCAGTTCAGAACAATTTTGATGTGGTTCCGCTCACCGTCATTGAGGCCGCCCTTCACAATGACCAACCGGTCACGATTGGGGTCAAACCGGTCTGCCGCCTGGTAATCCTGCCAAAACTGGCGCATTACCTTCTCAAACTCATTGTCTTCGGCGGCGCTGAGCGTCAGGTTGTGCTTGATTTGGAGCAGCAACCGGTGCTGCTGGCCCAGCCTCGACTGGGTCACCACCAGCAAATCGTCGGTGCAGTACCCGAGGTCAGTGGTTTGGAAATACAGGGCCGTAATTCGCGCATCCGAGATGCACGGTGGAGCACCGCCTGTCAGCAAACCAACCAGAAAGGCTGCTTGGATATGCTGCTCAAAATTTGTACCCAGGCCCCCAGTAGAGGAAACGCTGCTGTGGTCAGGCATAAAAGGTCAGTGGGGAAAGGCTGGTGGTGCAGGCTGGCGCAGAAGGGCCAAGCCAAGCTGGTTCTTTATAGGTTCAGCGCCTGCTGCACAATAAGCTTGGCTTCCGCCGCCTCGTTCTTCGCGTCGATTTTGGCTTGTTTGGCATCTTCCAGTGCCTGCTTGCCGGCCCGCACGAAGGCCGCGTTGCAGTAGCGCAGCTTGTCATCAATGTGGCGGTTGGAGCGGTTCTTCAGCTCCCAGGCTTTGAGTAGTTCCAGGGCACCTTCCTGCTTGAGAATGGGGGCGTATTTGACGATGTTAGCATCAGTCACCTTCCAATCCCGTAGCCGGGCGATGATGCTGCCGGTGGCCGCGTTTTCCAGCCAGGATGCGGGAATGTCTTTCAGCGTCGGCCCTTTTTTCAACTCGAACCGAAACCGGATAATCTTCTTCCGGCCCCGGGTGGGCCGGGTGGTTTCGTAGATGGGGGTGAAGGTGAACTCGAAGTCGGTGCCGGCCAGCTCCTTTTCCGGCTCCTTCATGGTGTTGGCAATAAGCAGCATGGTGTTGGGGTACTTCATCAGCGCCTTGCCGGTCTTGCCCTTCTTCACCTGCCCGCGCTTGTCGTACTCGTACCAGCAATCCATATACTGCCGGTACTCTTCCACGGGTACTTCCCAGTAGCCCTTGTCCTGCCAGGCGGCCAGGATTTCGAAGAACCGCATGCTGTACCAGCTTTTCAGGTTCATGTAGCCGTGTAGCGGAAACTTGCTGAAGTGGGCCGCTTTCACCAGGTAAGGAGCTAGCTGCGGGTTGAGTAGGATGGTAATAATGCCGTCCTTGTAGCCCACGCGCTGCTCGCGGGTGGTGTCGAGCAGGTGCCGGAAGTACCATTCCTTCTTCTCGATGCTCTCAAACTCCCATTTCACGTCGGCCAGCTCATAGAGCGCCCCCTTGATTTTCGAATACGCCGTTTCCGGCTCGATGTCAGTGCCCTCCAGAATGGAGGAGATGTGCAGCTGGTAGAAATCCCGTAGCTGGTAGTCGTTGTCCCGAATCTGGTCAATCACCCGGGCCATGATGCGCTTGCCGTACACCGAAATCTTCTTCTGGTGGGCAAACGTGACGTTCCAGTGCTGCTTGACTTCCCCCCGGTATTCAGGCTCGTACTTGAGGTCCAGCTCCAGCATCGGAGCCGCCGGGACGCGGGAGATACGTTTATCAGCCATGGAGTTAAGCAGCAAGTAGCGGTGGGAAGCATACGCAAGATATACCAAAACGGCTAAAAAGGTAAGGTACTACTTTGCCTATCTTACCTTTTACTTTGCCTCTGCTCCAATCACCCGCCGGCAAGCCGGGTCGGGAAGCTGCTGACACTACCTGTCCAAACCTTAGTTTATTCACCCAGCGCAGCCAAACGCCCCCTATCAGGAAGCAATTATACCGAGCCGCATACCTGTCCAAACCTTAGTTTATTCAGTTTAGTAGCCTGCAGCAGCTGTCGAAGCCAGCGAACAATGTGGATAACCCACCTGTCCAAACCTTACTTTTTACCTGTCCAGAACTTACTATTTTATGGCGAAAACCTGTCCAGAACTTAGCTTTTGAAACTGCAGCACCTGTCCAAACCTTAGCTTTTACCTGTCCAGAACTTAGCTTTTGGCCGTTTACTCCTTATAGTAAACTAGTATGTTCTTTTTAACTAATCAGTAAAAGACCACTATTTAGTCTGTCGACCAAGAGAAAGCATTTAGGACCGAAGGGATATACCCCACCGGCATATGGGCCGAAAGGAAAACAAAAAACAGAGTTTAAAAAAGTAAAAAAACGGGATTGCACTTTTCTACTTTTTTATACTATTATTACAAGTTGATAACTTCTTCTTGTACTGCTAAAGTACTGGAATAAGCATCATCAACTCAGAAAACAAGCAGCAGCAACAGTTTCTGGAGCGCCCACCCCAGCCGGGCAGCCCCTCAATAGCATCCGACTAACAGATTGCTCACTGAAAACGAAAAAACTAAGCCCTGGGCATCATTATGGCGATAGTGGCCCAGAAAAACGCTGAGAAGCTGACTTAAAAATGAACAAGAGGGAAAAATCAATGCATGGGCCAACAGGTCAGACTAAACCATCATAATTTGACACTTTATTATTAATAAAATTGAATTATTAGTTAGTTGTGAAAGTACCAATTAAACACAATCAAAGTACAAAATAACAGACACTTAGCTATAAGACTTAGCCCTGTGCTGTTGTGCTGAAATCACCAGTTTTATACTGCGCATAATCAGCAGATTCAGATGCCCACAGAAGCCACAATGTGGGTTTTGAATCCGAACCAGATGCCTTAGTCGACCATGCCAAGTTGCTGGAAAGGGTTACGGACGGATAATAATACGTGAGCATAGATAAATCCTATCGATTTAGTCAATAATAGAAACTTTAATTTAAATAAAACTGAAACATTATTATCGGTTTTTGCGTTTAATTAGTGTCCGCAACGCAATAAAACAGCCTTTTGCTTATGAGCGCCAAGCCCGAAATTGTCGAAGAAGCTTACACCATTTTATCGCAGTTAGGCGGCCGTCGCTTCCTGGTGATGACCGGGGCCGACAAGCTCATGGCTGCCGGACGGACGGCCAGCAACCCCAATCCCTGGCTGCGCATGGACCTGCGCCGCAACCAAGCCCAGGTGAACCGCCTGAAAATTACCCTCATGCCCACCGACACCTACAAGGTGGAATTCTACCACCAGAAACTGGTCGATTGGGAGCCGGTCATTACCAACCAGCAGACGTTTGAAATGGTGTACGGGGAGGACTTGCCCGCCCTCTTTACCTCGGTCACGGGCTACGACACCCATCTCTAGCGCCCAATATGCAAGCCAGTGAGGCCCCCACCATCGTTCACCCGGGCTGGAACCAGTACCGCAGCCGGGTCATTGCCACTATTACCGACGTGGAAATGCTGATGCTGCAGCTGGGCAAAGGCCTTGACAGCGACGGCCTGACCGCCGAGGTAGCGCAGCGGCTCGGGCTCCGCATCGATACCCAAGCCGATTTCGACGTGCTCAACGCCCTGGTGCGGGCCGTGCGCCCCATCGGCCGCGAGGCCCTGCGGGCTACCCGTGAGGACCAGGGCGGTCAGTTTTCCTTCCTATTGCTTTAACCCCCATGCCATGCCCCAATCCCAGGATTTAGTTGTTGGCGAAGCCGTGTATTATGCCCGGGAGCGGGCCGTGGGCCTGATATACACCACCTACGAGCGGGGCCGACACGAGCGCCCCGGCGTGCAGCTGCTGCTCAGCGACGGGCGCGACCTAAGCGGCTTCAGCGCCGAAGAGGCCGACCAGTTTCTGCAGCCTTTGGGCGATACCGGCCTGCGCTACGAGTTTGCCAACGTGGGCCAGCTGGCCCGCGACTACCAGCGCGGCGTGTTCGGCCAGGCCTTCCACAACGCCCGGGTGCTGCTGCTGGCGCGGGAGCTGGCCAGCAGCAGCACCCGTTAGGTAGCCATTTTCTCTCATTTGTTCTTCTTGCCATGCCCCCAACCACTCAGCACCCCCTGAATAGCCCCGTTTTTGCCCCGCAGCTGGCTTATCTGACCGTCGAGCAGCAGCCCACCGATTCCACCGAAGCGCAGCGCCTGGAGCAGTTGCGGCAGCTTATCGAGGCTGCGCCCGATACGGCCGACCTGCGCGAGTTTGCCGAGCCGGCCCGCCAGCTGCTGGGGCCTGGCTATTGCGTGCACTGCGGCAGCTCGCACGTTTGGATAAAGCGCGACGACCAGCCCGAGCGCCTGGCCATCGTGGCCGACCGCTATACCACCGCCTACCGCGAGTGGGATATCCCTTTACCCACCTTGAGGCTAGAATAGCCGCTTATAAAAAGTGGTTTTTCAGTTCTGGCTTTGCCTTAACTTGCCTCCCTAACGCCTGACTATTCGCCCCGCATGTACAACTTTCAGAACCTCACAAAAAAGGACTGGGTTACCGACTACGGTTTCCGCAAAGCGCTCGAAGCCGACCCCGGCACGATGAAGTTTGCCGGGCAGCCCGTGGGAGCTGGTCGCCGAGACATCGTGGAGTACTGGCAGCGGGAGAAAGACCACTACCGGCTCTGGGAGCTGTTGCTTTACATGGGCAGCCACACGGTGCCGCAGACGGTGGCCTACTTCGACCTGCCGGCCGACACGGCGGACTTTCTGCGTTGGGTCTACAATGAGGTATCCCACGAGCAGCGAGAGCAGGTGGCGGAAATGGTGCAGGGCTTCGCCAGCGGCTTTGACCAGATGAATTTCTTCCCCTACGCCGAGTTGTACGCTGTCTGGCAGCGCGCCGATGAGCGCCAGGCCCGCGACGGCAACGTGCTGGTCTACCTCGACCGCATCACCGAGCCGGACGGGGCGGAGATACTCCGCTACCAGGCACCCACCTTTTTTGAATAGCCGAACTACGGGGCGGCCGGGGCCGTAATGTTGCAAAAATTGACTAATCTTTGCTCGTGTTAGACCTCTTTGCGGCCCCGGCTATGCTCAAACCAAGTTCCTATAATTCGCTGGCCGAACTGATTCACGCCCTGGGCATGCGCAGCGACACGGCCAAGCACATCGGCATCTCACACAACACGCTCAACGTGCGTATGGCCAAGCCCGGCACTTTCACGCTGGATGAGTTGGTGAAGGTGGCCGAGCTGGCCAAGTCCGACCTGCTTACGATGACCAAGCTGGCCCAGAAGCAGATGGACAACCCCATCGAGCCGCCTGCGCCGGCGTTGGGCCGCCCGCGCTTTAAAAAAAATCAGCCAGAAGTAAGTTGATTGTGATGAACTTAACCAGCATTTATTCGGACTAATGCTGTGTGCTCACCAATAAGAAGAGCGTCCTCACATTGAAATAATCCTTATCGCAAACGATGGGTAACTGCTTGTTTACTTGACGAGGTGACCCGTCCGGCATAATTTCATCCGTTGAGACGAAACTAGTCGCCCCTTCGTGTTTGAAAGTAATATACACAGTGGAAGCCTCAATTACCTGAGCAGACTTGTATTGGTATTTCCTTTCAAGTTCTAGAAGAGCCTTGAGCGCTGTTGAGTAGCTGCATGCAGTAGGGAAGCCAGATGATGCGGGGGAATTAGCCAGATGCGCATATAGGCCATGTTGATGCAGCATGGACGGGCTGAGCGTTTCTAGTTTCAGGATTCTGCCACGACCGTTAAGCTCCTTTGCCAACCGATAAGTATCTGTTCCATAATCAGAACAATCAGTATCGTTTGACAAAAAAAGATAGGTTACATCAACCTCCTCAATTGACAATCCATGATTATCATAGCCGAGTGCTGAAAGCTTTTCAAACAGTCTTTTCCGGGCTAACCTTATTTTTTCAAGTTCTGCACTTTGCAAAAGTTCAGCCTTTTCCTCTGAACGTCGGTGTTTCGCTTCTATCCAACTCATTGTATAAGTTTACTTGATTGGCTGTAGAGTTGGAACCCCTTGCTATGTTCCTGCTTCGCGGCAAGTTATACAGAGGCCGCAAGTCGAGACTATTGGTGCGGTCGGGGAATACTAGTTTTTAGTCAGTAAACGCATAACTCAGGCACCAACTTGGCTACCACTCGTAGCCAGTTTCTGCACTTCACCGCCGACTTTTTACCACTCGTCCTTTTTTCCGAGAAGGGCTAATTGGGCTTGGTAGTTTCGCTGCGTACTAGCTACCCAGCATGAAGCTTATTATCGTCGAAAGCCCCAATAAGATTAAAAAAATCAAGGGCTACGCGGGGCCCGATTACGAAGTAGCCGCCTCGGTGGGCCACATTCGGGATTTGCCCGTGGGCGGGGCGGATATTGGCATTGACCGCGAGCACGGCCACGCCCTGAAATACATCGTCAGCGACGATAAGAAGTCCGTGGTGGCCAACCTGCGCCGCCTGGCCAAAACCGCCGGCCCCCAGGGCGTGTATCTGGCCACCGACCCCGACCGGGAGGGCGAGGCCATTGCGTTTCACCTCTGCGAAGTGCTGGGCCTCGACCCGCGCACGACCAAGCGCATTGCCTTCCAGGAAATCACCGAGAAGGCCATCAAAGCCGCGCTGGCTGCGCCCACCACAGTGGACGGGGTCGCACTAGAGTAGGAACAGAAAACCCCGCTAAGGAATTTGTGCCAAGTGCTCTTCCCAAGCGGTGGGGCTGCGCAAGGAACGTAACTCTCCGGCCGCAATGCGGTCCGGCAGCGTAAAATCGTAACGCCCCAGCATATTGACGTGCTCGTGCAGCAGGGGCGAGAGGCGCGCTACCTCGTCGGCCGCCGGCTCCCCTTCCGTTTGTTGCCACTGCTCCAGAGCCCGCTGTAGATAGCGTGTATTCCACAGCACCAACGCGTTGACAACTAGCCCCAGTGCGCCTAGCTGGTCTTCCATGCCCTCGCGGTAGCGCTGGCGCAGCTCACCCTTCCTGCCGTGGAAGACGGCCCGGGCCAGCGCATGCCGTCCCTCGCCGCGGTTGAGTTGCACCAAGATACGCCGGCGGTAGGCCTCATCTTGCACATAGGCCAACAGATACAGCGTCTTCTCCACCCGACCTAGTTCCGCCACGGCCCGCCCCAGGCCCGAGAGCGAGCCCGACCGTTGCAGGGTGCGCATCACGGCGGTGGCCTTGACTTTGCCGAGTTTGAGCGAGCCGGCCAGGCGTAGCATATCCTCCCAGTGGTCGTGAATCAGACGGGCATTGACCACGTGGCGACCCAACTCGTTGAGCGGGCCGTAGTCGTCTTCCTTATTCAAGCGCCAGAAGCGCTGGTCCGCTAAGTCGGCTAGCCGGGGACTAAAGCGGTAGCCCAGCAAGGCAAATAGGCCGAAGACCACTTCGCTGAAACCGTGGGTATCGGCCATGATTTCGCGCGGGTCCAGGCTGGTCTGCTGCTCCAGCAGCCCGGCCAGAATAAAAAGCGAGTCGCGCAACGTACCCGGAATCACGATGCCATGAAAGCCTGCGAATTGGTCGCTGGTGAAGTTGTAGTAGGTCACCCCGCGCTCGGCCCCGAAGTACTTGCGGTTCCACCCCGCGTGCAGGGTGCGCAGGGGCACTACGAAGCGCATACCATCGGCCGAGGCCACTTCCCCGCCACCCCACGCCTGCGCCAACGGCAGCCCCGTCTGGGCATCGACCAGGCAGGCATTGGCCGCCGTCAGCGTTTCGCCCCGCACGTAGTTTTGCTGCACCCACGCCAGGCGCGCCAGCGTCAGCGCCGGCACGTCGGCCCGGGCCACCGTTTTCAGGCCGATGTTGCAGGCCTGGGCCAGCAGCACGGCGCAAATGCTCAGCGGCAAGTCCGGCGCAGCGGGCTGGCCATCAGCGACGTGGGTAAAGGCACCGGCGAAACCGGTAAAGGCTTCCACCTCCAGTAGCAGCGCGGCTAATTCGACCTGCGGCAGCTGGTTGGTTAACTGCGTCCGCAGGCGGACCAGGCTAACGGGCTCGGTTTGAGCGGGTAAAGGGGTAAGCATTACCACTGGGACTCCCTCGTGCTGAATCAGTTGCAGGGCCGTGTTGTGTGCCAGGTTCTCGCTTACCTCGGTGTAGGCTGCCCGCAACTGCTCTTGTAGGCGAGCCAACTCCACGGTCGGGTCGAGGGAGCGGCCCAGCGCCCGGGCGACGGAATCGCGCGCCGCTTCCCAGGCCGCGCCACGCAGCAGTTCCGCCCGCGGGTCGGCGTAGCGCTCGCTGGTGGGCACAAAGACTTCGCGGCGGCGCAAGGCCTGGTGCAGCCGCTCCACGACGCAGAGGGTGTAGGCCGGCACGTTGACTTCGCCCTTGGTGGGAAACACCCGCCGCGCCCAGCTCCCCGGCACGACGGTACGCGGCGCGGCGGCCCACTTCGGGCGGCCCCGCCCACCGGCTTCCTGCTGCTGCAAAAAAGCCCAGGCTTCCAACAGCGGCCGGGCGGCGGGGGTGCCCTCGAACGTGATGCCCGTCAGCAAGGCCGGCAGAAATCGGCGGACGCTGGCGTAGCTACTACTCAGGGCTTCCGCTAATGGGTCGTCCGCGGGGCTGGCTAATTCCTGCACGGTGGCCGCCGCGGCGCGCAGGCGCTCTTCGCCAACCGCGCCGAGTACCTGCTGGCGCAGCCCCGCGGCCGGTACGGCCTCGTCGAGCAGCAGTTGGACAGCTTGCTGTAACACCAAGGCGGCCTGGTCCAGGTCCTTGAGCGAGCGGAGGCGTTCGCGCCGGCGTTTGGTTTCCCCGCGCAGCGCCAGCGAAGTCAGCAGGTTATCGAAAAGGTCGAGCACGTCATCCGTGGCCGTGCGCTCGAGGGCCTGCCCGAAGACCAATAGGGTAGCCAGGCGGCGCTCTTCGCTCATGCGCACCAGCGTCTGCGCCCAGGCTAGTTGGGCTTGGCGCGCCAGGCGCGCCAAGCGAGCCTCCGGTAAGTCAGCTACGGGTACGGTGCTGACCCCGAGGGCGCGAATCTGCTCTACGCGGTGCAACGCAGCTACCAGGGCCGGCGCCGAAACGCGGGTGGGCGAGGTGCGCAGCAACTCCAGCTGGGTAAGTCGCTCTCCGGCCGGCACAGTCAGCAGCGCGGCCAGCGCGGTTCGCTGGGGCCCGGTGAGGCGCGCGTGCAGCTGGCGGTAGAGGTGGCGGCCTGTGCGTTCGCGCACCCGGGCAATCAGGCGGGCCAGCACCGTGACGCCGGGTAAGACCACCCGCTGCGCCACCAGGTGCGCCGTGGCCAAATCGACCAACACGCTGGGCCGCACGGTGCTGGTCAGCACCTGCGCGTAGAGCCAGCGGGTCAGCCGAAAGGATTGCTGGGCGTCATAAGGCTGGTAGCCCAAGTACGCCAGGATGCGGGGCTGGTGCTCGTGCCAGGTGTTAGGGCGCTTGCGATACCCGGCGAGCTCAGCGGGGTCGATGCCCAATTGCGTGGCCAGCGTCTGCACGACCACGGCAGGTACCTGGGTGGGCTCCGGCAGGAAGGTACCCAGGAACCGCAGCGTACCTATTTGCACAGCGCAGCCCAGCTTATTCGCCGCCCGGCGGCGCTGTGCCAGAAACTGGACATCGGCCGGGCTGAGGTAGAAGTAGCGGGTGAGCTGCTCCGCATTCGGGTCCGCCTGGTAGCGCCCGTAGCGGGCTGCTTGCTCGTCGCTCAGAAACTCTACGGGCATCTGAAGCAGTTCTTAGGTAGTTACTGGTTCTGCTGCCAGCGGCTGCTTACGGGGCAGCAGCCGGTAGACGGTGCTCTTGCGAAAGAGCTGGCCCCGGCGGGTGCGGTAGCCGTGGGTGTTCAACTCGTCGGCGATGGCGGCCAGCGTCAGGCCATCGCGGCGCAACAGCATCGCCAGCCGTCGGGCTTGCTTGTTGGCCACATTCTCTTGGGCATTATGCTGTACGGCGGCCCGGCCCAGTGCCCGCGAGTCGCTGGTGAAGTTCTGCGGGTTGCCTAGCTCAAAGCCGCGGGCCTTTTTGGCCGCCAGGCCGCGTTTCGTGCTCTCGGAAATATCCTTAGCTGCCTTCTGCGCCACGGCCGCCAGGATATTGATGGTGAACTCGTCAGCATGGGGAATGTCGCAGGCCTTGAAGCGCACCTTTTCCTCCATCAGCTTCGAGGTGAAGTAGACGCTGCGCGCCAGGCGCGACATTTCAGCTACTAATAGGATAGCCCCGGTGGTGCGCGCTTCCACAATGGCTTTGGCCATCTCAGGCCGGTTATTTTTGCGGCCGCTCTCCACCTCAATGTACTCGGACAGAATACGGTCACCGGCCTGTAAGAAGCGATAGGCAATTAGGCGCTGGCCTTCCAGGCCCAGCCCGCTCAGGCCCTGACGCTGCGTGGAGGCGCGCAGATAGAGCACGTAATCCATTAACTAATTCTTTTTCAAAAAAGTCTATTTATGTTGCTTACAGCCAGCTATAAACAGGGCAGCCTAGAAGGGAGCGTCGCGAGCGGGCTCATAGCTGGGTTAGCCACGCTTCCGCCGCTGGCTCGTTCGGTAGTTCGTGCCAGGTAAAAGCGCCCCAGTTTAGCTCGGCCGGCAAGCTGGCCTGCCAGTCGGTGAGCGAAAGGGGCGGGGCCACGACCGCCACCCGGAGGGCAGCAGCTGGCGCGAGCTGCACGCCGGCCTGAATAAAGCCATCCACCAAGCCTCGGCGTAGCAACGGCACATTGATGTTCTCTACGTGCCGCAGGTTGACCAGCCACCGGGAACAGTGATGCTGCCAGGCCAGCTGCCGCATAGTGTTACCGAGTTCACGGACCTGGTAGTTCGACGTATAGCGGCCCAGCGAGCCGCGCACCACTCCTAGCCTTTCCGAGTAAGACGCCGTAATCTGAAGGCGGTTGCGCTGCCACGCCAGCTTGCCGGCTACCAGCTCCACGGCCTGCCAGAGGCAGTACCGGCTCCAGTCGGCCGGCGCGAGTTGGTGGCGCAGGTACCAGTCGCGCACGTAGAGACGCCAGCTCGCGTAGAGATTGCTGCCCCAGCGCCCCAACTCCCGCAAGCCTGCCACCGGCGGGGAGTCAGGTAGGCCGCGCCGTACCCAGTCCTGCCGCTGGTAGGGTTCCAAATACACGGGAAACGCCGAAAAGCCGGTGCGCAACGCGTACTGCCATTGCTCGAATAGGCCAGCTGGGGGCATGTGCACCAATGCCCGCGCCTGTTCATCCAGTTGCTCGAGGCGAGTCACCAGCTCGGTGGGCAGGGGCCCCGGGTCCGGCGCGGCCACCTCGGGGTGAGCGGCCACGTTGGCGGCGTAGTGCTGGTAGTAATAAATGCGGCCTACCGTCGTCAAGCCATAGGTTGGCCACCCCACCACCAAGCGTTCGTGGTTCGCCTGCCCGAGCACCTTTTGCATAGGGACGCCCCGTTCGAGCCGGCTAAACACGTCGTCGCTGGCGTAGGCCGGCGTCTGGTGCGTGGCATTCGGGTCGCGCTGCCACAGCTGGCCCAGCAGTTGCCAGGTAGCTCGGGCCAACACGTTGCTCGGCTTCTTGGCCCGCACCTCGCCCAGCAACTGCCGGGCCAGCTTGCGACCGGCCGGGGTCAGGCGGATATGCGGCAAATTATAGTGCATGACCTCGGGTAGGTCAGCAACCAGGTAAGGCAATTGGTCTTCTACTTCCAGCAACCCCCGCTGAGCTAGCGCCCGCCACGTGCTACCGGTACCCTCGCTAATCAGCCTAGCGTCGAGGCTCGCTAATTGTTCGCGGAGGGGAGTCGGTGGCCGGCCCATCCAATGCTCCCAGCACCCGTAGGGGAGCCAGCGCCATTCTGCCGCTCGCCGTCGGTCGTTCGTGCCACGCAGATAGTCTAGCTTGCGGTCTTGCTCGACTTGTTGGTCAGTTTGATAGGCGGCCAGCAAGTACTGGCGCTGCCGGTCATTGAGGTGGGGTGGGTCGACGACTTTCATCTTTTAAGCTGGCCTACCCTGAGCAGCGGCTATCAGCGCCGGCACGGCCCGCTGCAACGCAGCCTGAAATTCCGCTGCGGCAATGGCCACCCGGCGGGGGTCGGTACTGCGCGCCGGCCCAACGACGAGGCCCGGAATGGTGCCCATATCTTCTAGCAGAAGATTTACATTTAAACCCTGGTCCTTAACCTCGCTCAAGTTAAGGCGCAACTCTACCCCTGGACCTAGCAGCTGGTAGTACCACGCATTGGGCATCTCGCGCCGGCGCTGGTACTGCCCGGACGAGTTGGCTGCTGTTTGATTAGGGCCGAGTACGACTCGCGTGTAGGCGGCCTGCGCCGCCTCCCGAAATGCCTGCTCGGTACAGGGCGAGGCCTCGGCCGAATGTAGCAATCGGGGCTCGCTCAGGTGCTGCACTTGCAGCTGACTTTCCCCCGCCAGGAAAACCCACACCGGTGAATTATAGCGCAAGTGGGTACGGATGCGGGGGTCATACACGAAGTGCGGGTAAGTCGGCTGCGCAGGCATGGGGTAAGAGGAGATGAAAGACTCCCAAATCTAGGTGGTTTCAAGATAAGAACGACCATTCTTAGCATGAAACTTTTACCTGAAACACCTATTCGACCACTCAAACTTGGTCGTCGACCGTTATTCTTTTCCCGTCGCTGAGTTAAGGCTTGGGAGCTGAGGCCTGCGCTACTTCCTGTTGATAGGCCCAGTCCTCGGGGGAGAGGATGGCTTGTAGAAACGCATCGTACCCCAGGTCGCGGCGTTCGAGGGCGTGTCGCCGCAGCGGCAGGCAACTCTTGCTCGCCTCAAAGCCGTCGCGCTCCATAGCTGCTCGCATCTTCTCAGGCAAGCCTTCGAGCCAATGGCGGAAGTCATCTTCTGTCACCTCGCCCGCGGCCTGCTGCTGGTAGCGGTAGCTGGCGTTGCCCAAGCGAAACAGCCGGGCGTGATAGGCGCGTTGCGCTTCCGGCAGCGTCGCGAGAAAGTCTAGTTGCGCCTGGTGGTATTTGTCCAGAGGATGGCGGGGGCGGAGGAGTTCTTCCATCGAGGAGGTAGCAAATAGATTAAGCTAGCCGCCCCTGCTGGGCGTAGGCACTCAACACCTCCGGGGCATGATAGAGTAAGCCGCCAGCGTCTTCGACTTCCTCCAGGTCCGCCTGCGGACTATCGCTGCGCAGCACTTGCCAGACCTGGGCAAAGTTCACCTGGATGGTCGACCACCGCTGCCGGTCGTACGGGTCGAGGAGCACCGAGCAGGTGAAGGCGTCCGCCTCGATAACTAGGTCGCGGGTAGTTTGGGCGTGTACATGGAGCATGCCGAGTAACACAGGTCCGTCCGGACTCTCAAAAGCAGTCGTATTAATCAGGTAGTGGTTGTCGGGGTCAGCCAGACCCGCTGCCACCGCCGTGAGCACGGCCACCAGCGGGTGCTCGCCCGAGGAGGGCACGGCCGCATAGGCTTGGTTAATGTCAGCCGGGGTAGGATGCTGCTTATAGACCGCCGCATTATAGTAGAGGACTGTTTCCGGCCCATAGCTCACCTCTTCGGCCGCTTGCTCGGCCGGGGTGAGCACTTGGCGGCAGAGTTGATAAAGTTGGGCGAAGGGCACGGTGGCGCGGAAGCGGTCGGCCCACGGACCCGGACCGTGCAATTCACCTCGTTCGGGGTAGCGAACGAATTCGGTGTCGAAGGCCACGAAATCATGGCCGACCTCCACATTGGTCACCTCGCCCTGCCGCAGGGCAAAGACGGCGGGGAAGTGCCGGTAGCGTGGGTGGTTCGTGCGCTCGTAGTAGTGCCCTCCCAGCAGATAGGCAATGGCGGGGTCATCCAGGTCCGCGACGAGTTGCTGGAGTAACCCTGGAAGTTGGTCCGGGTCGCTGAAGTAATTGGGCTGGTCGGGGCCGGCGGAAGCAGTGTGGTACATAACGGAGAGGCTAGCGCAAGCAAGATAAGTTACTTGCTTTTCCCCGGCTGATGCTGGCTAAATTTCCTTAGCGGGGTTTTCTGTTCCTACTCTAGTGAGACCCCTGGACCTGCACCTAGTGCACGCCCAGGAAGGTCGCCGGGCAGTGGACCGGCTGGTGGGCTTCACCATCAGCCCGGTGCTCAACCGCAAGCTGGCGGCCGGCCTCTCGGCGGGCCGGGTGCAGTCAGTGGCCGTACGCCTGGTGGTGGAGCGGGAGCGGCAGATTCAGCAGTTCACCGACACGTTTACGGTGCCGGTGGTGGCCACGCTGCAGACCAGCCAAGGCGAGCAACTGCGCGCCCGCCGCACGGCCCCGCCCTTCGCGGCGCTCGATGAAGGGCAGGCCTACTTGTTGCAGATTGGCCGCGGCGCGGACTTCGGGGTGCTGAGCGTGGAGAAAAAGCCGGTGGAACGGCAGCCCGCCCCGGCCTTCTCCACCTCGACGCTGCAGCAGGAGGGCGTGAAAAAGCTGCGCTTTACCGTGCAGAAGGTGTCGGACCTGGCCCAGAAGCTCTTCGAGGGCGGGCATATTACCTACATCCGCACCGACAGCGTGAACCTGGGCGAAGAAGCCACCCGGCAGGCCCAGGCGCAGATTACCGCGCAGTTCGGGGCCGGCCAGTTCCAGGCCCGCCAGACCAAGAACAAGGACGGCGCGCAGGAAGCCCACGAAGCCATCCGCCCCACGCACTGGGAGCAGGCCCAGGCCGGCGATACGCCCGACGAGCAGGCCCTCTACCGGATGATATACTCCCGCGCCCTGGCCTCGCAGATGCTGGCCGCCCAGTACGACCAGACCACCATAGCCCTCGCGCCGGCGGCCGATGCTGCCGACACTTACACCAGCTCCACCCGCGTGCTCACCCGCGCCGGCTACCTGGCCGTGTACCAGGACGCCGAGGAAGAAGGGGAGGAGCCCGATGACGAGGCGGAAACGACCCTCAAGCATCCGGTGCAGGAGGGCGAGGCGCTGACACTGGTAAAGCTGGAGGCGCGGCAGAGCTTTGCCCGGCCCGCCAAGCGCTACAACGAGGCCACCCTGGTCGCGGACCTGGAAAAGCAAGGCATTGGCCGGCCAAGCACCTACGCATCCATCCTACGCACCATTTTCGCCCGCCAGTACATCAGCACCGGCAGCGTGGCGGGCAAGAAGCTCACTGCGCAGGTCCTGACCTGGCAGGGTGGGCAGCTGAGTACCAGCCAGCGCAGCGAGACGCTGGGCGCGGATAAGGACAAGCTGCTGCCCACGGCCACCGGCACGCAGGTCACGGAGTTTCTGGAGCGCAATTTTCCCAAGGTGATGGACTACAAGTTCACCGCCGGCTGCGAGGCCGTATTCGACAAGATTGCCCGGGGCCAGCAGACCTACCAGCAGTTCGTGCCGATGTTCGACCAGAACCTACTGGGTTGGGTGGCCGCCGCCGACCAGCTCACGCCGGACCGGGCTGAGCTGCAGAAGCGCCTCATCGGCCAGTTCGAGGGCACGGAAATGCTGGTGGGTACCGGCAAAAACGGGCCCTACATTCTGCACGCCGAGAAATACTACAACATTCCCGAAAGCATCACCCCCGCGCAGCTGAGCGAAGCGCAGGCGCGGGACCTAATCAGCCAGCGCCGGGCGTCGGCTCCCCGCGAGGTGGGCCTGCATGAAGGCAAGCCGGTGGTAGTAGGGCAGGGGCCGAAAGGCGTTTACCTGAAGTGGCGCGAGCAGTACTTCAACGTGCCGGCCGGCATATCGGCCGCGGCCGTTACCCCGGTGCTGGCCGTCAATTACCTCATCAAAGCCCAGGCCGAGGCCGCCAAAAACGTGCTGGCCACCGTGGGCAAGTACACCATCGGCCGCAACGAGTGGGGCCTCTATGTCACCGATGGGGAGGTAAAAGCTAAGTTTAAGCCCGACTGTACGGAAGAGCAGGCCCGAACCACCACGGCCGAACAGGCCGCCGAAATGATTAAAAGCTACAAAGCATGGAAGAAGAAAAACGCGGGCCGGAAGTAGCGCCCCTGAGCTTTCCCGACCTGAGCCTGGCCCTGCCTTATCAGGACGCGCTGCACTACGCCCAGAGCCGGTTGAAAATGATTGCGCGGGGTGGGTTGCTACCGTTTTGCGAGGCGCACAAGTTTCCCTACACCACCATCATCAATCTGAAAAACGGCAATTTGAAGAAGGAGGAGCCCCGGTTGCTGCACCGGCTGTTACGGAGCCTCGACGTGCCGAACGAGTTGCTACAGTTTCCACCGGACAGCCCCAGCCAACGCTTCCTGTTGCCGAATGCTAGAGCATTGGCTACGTTTCAGGAACAAATGGCTTATCTAAGTCCGGTTAATAATCAAGCGTGATGCCATTGAAAGGAAGTCGACCTCTAAAACTCAACGCTGCTTATTGAATTTATAAACCGTAGCTCCCTGAATATTTTCAAAGGAACGGCCAGCAATGATAACTTGTAGTTCTGCTTCCGTGCCGTTGCATAAGTCGATGAAAGGCTGTACTAAATAGTTTTCAGCTTCGTCTAAGGATGCACCATCAGCAAGAGCAGCTGGAAAATCAATGATTAAGAAGCCAGGGTACTTGTATTGTTCATTAAGCGAAAGGCGCAATAATCCATAGTGATAGGCAAGCAAGAAGTAAGCACGTAGGGTAGCACCAATAGACGACCATTTTGTGCGACCAATATTAAAATTAAATCCGCGCTCATTGATGGTTAAGTCAATTCGACCTTGCAGTGGCCATCGGTCAGGCTTATTCTTCGCAATTTCATTGATATAGTGCATCATACCTGCTGTTAAATCATCAGCAGGCTGTTGGAAGTCGACTGGAGCTTGTTGAGCTTCATTCTTTTCCAATACCTGAATTTGCTTGGTCACCACCTCGATATCACGTACCAATTGGTTACGTACTTCCAAGCTCCGAGCAATGCGGCGATAATTCTCAATTTGCTCTGCAATACGACCGCGCTCAGCATCAATCCGACTTAGGCGAGGGTCAACAAGTGCTGTAACTTGCTCTCGTAAAGGAGTTAGGTCCCGGTCTACACGAGCTGCTTGTTCCACCAGTCTAGCTTCTGTATTTCGGATGGCCGTTAACTCGGTAGCCATCTTAGCGATGATTTCCAGTAGTTCCCTGCGTTCATCTCCTAACTGTTTCAATTCATAATCTAACCGGTTGGATACTTCCTCAATAGGGAGGGGCCGGTGACATAAAAAACAGTTGTCGGGGTCAGACTCATCGTCAATAACAGGCTGGTCGCAGGCGGGGCAGTGAGTCACTTTTAGGTCGGCAAATACACTGCCGGCGGTTTGCAAGCGGTTTAATCGGTCTAGTTCCAGGTCGACGTTGGCTAGAATACCTTCAAACTTCTGCAATCGTGTTGTGTGGCGCTCCCGGTCTTCCGCAGTCCGTTCTTGGTCGGCAACGAGTGACGCTTTTAGCTGCGATAAATTGACTTCGACTGAATTACCAATATCAGTACGTTGAAGAGCTGTGCTTACCCCACCCGAAATGACATCGTTACGCAACTTTAATAAAGTGGCGTTTTTAGCTTGTAGCTCCTGAATACGGGCTTGGGCTGTGATATCATTGGAGTAAACAATGTCGCTCCCTCCTTCGTGATTAAATCCTCGCACAATACGGTCAAGCACAGATTCGAACTGCTTTTTCTCTGCCTGTAAAGCAAGCAAAGCCTTACGGCGTTCCATAATCTGCTCAGTGATAGGTGAGAAGATGGCATCTGTCAAGCTCAGCATCTGGGCTAGCACTGCATGTTGTTCCACAGGAGGCTGGCGTTCAGCAATATCGTTCCAGAATCGCTCCTGCAAGTACATATGCCGAAGCATCATCCGGAAGCTTATCTCCACCAATTTAGAGTCAGCGTAGGGATTGCCCTTGACAAACCGGTGTAACGGAATGCCGAGCTTCTCCATCATGAAATGCGAGAATTCCTCTGGCCCGAGCGCTGCTCCATCGACAATAGTTTTGGTTTTTAGGCCGGGCTCTTTCCAGTGTCGTTCCAGCAGGAATTCTTCATCCCCAATTCGCACTACTGCCCGAAGCGCCACATAGGAATCAGTTAAAAGCATTCCGTTGACATCTTCAACACCAAATGCCTCCTCCACGCCGCTACGGTCACCCAGTAGATAGTCCAGCATCGACAGCCACACCGTTTTACCGCTATTAGTAGGCCCCACGAGCAGATTAACCCCCGGCTCAAATTCGAGGGTTTCTTCTGCTCCATCAGCCTTTATACGGGTAATGTGCTGGATGAAAAGTAGCCGGGCCATTAGATGATGTCGTTAAGTTTTTTATTGGCTACTTCTTGCTCAAATAGTTTGTAAATCAACTCTTTTAGTTGATTCCCTTTTAATGGGCTCATTACCTCTTTTACTTTAGCCATTTTAGCTACCAAGGATTCGAAACCCGTACCTTCACTTAACTGCCGAGCAATGCGAGTGCCTAACTCGGTCAGTGTAAAATTGTAGGCACTGCCTTTCTTAGTAACAGTTAACAGCCCTTTGGCTTCCAAATAGGGAATAACTTGGTAGTAGCGTTTATCCCAAGGGCCGTAGTGAAAGCGAATCATCTTGGAGTCGGAGTTATTGTTTTCTGTTGCCACGGTATTATGCCCCAATGCTTGGGCGGCTCGCTGAAAGAACGCAGGATAACGAACAAAAAAATCAAGCTTTGCCAGCTTAGTCAATCCTTCGATTTTCTGGGTGGAGGTAGCGCGGTCTTTGCTGCCACACAGTAACACAAGCAGCAGCAGACGCGAAGCGTGGGACTCAATAAAATCATCCGAGGTTAGGGTTAATCCCTTGGAGATTCTGCCGGCAGTTTTCAGCGATTCCATGAGCTACGCGGGATTAATAAATTGTACGAAGCACCGGTCCGTTGCTTGATACATATACCCCACAGCCAAAAACCCGGGAATAGGCTTATCCCCAATTGCACCATTATGTAGCATCTCTCCTTGCAAGATGGCCTTGGCCGTCTGCGCGCACAAGTCATGGAATTCTCTTGGGCTCAAGGTAGAGCCGGGGGCATACTTTTCGCTTCGTAGGGCAAGCAGAGCATCCAGGATTTCGCCCTCCAACAACCGTAAGGTTCTGGGTTCGCAAAAATCATTGGAAAGGCATTCGCCTAAGTATTTCAGTTTCAGTTCCTGCGCTGCGGCGATAGTTTCTGCTGCAAAGCCTGCAGCACGCAGCTTGGTGCTGAGCGAATTTGTATCGGCTAGCCCTTGGTTGAATTTGTATACGCGCTCTGCCAGCCAGTCAGTTAATTCTTGGCGCTCTAGCTTAAAATTGGTCCTTTCCCGATAAGGCTCCCGATAAGAGCAGAGTTCTACCTTACTCAGCAACTGGAGGTACAGCTCATCGCGATGTTCGATTTCCAAGCGCAGCCCTTTTACTTGCAAAACCCTATTCAATTGCTGGATATTCAGAGCCCATAAGGCTTCAATACTGTCAGGGCATTTCTCCCACCAGCAGTTTTCGGCCCAGTAGGTGATATCCTCTCCTTTGGGACTAAGTGGTGGGCTGCCATTAAAGCGCCGACTAATACTAGCAATGAGAGCCTGAATTTGCGAATGCTGGGTGGCGCGTTCAGGCGAACCCAGAGGTAGCTTAATGGGTTTCAGCGTGTCGTTGACATCGTAGGAAGTAGCAATGCGGAACCTAGCTATTTCCTGGTGACGGCTCTGCGCCAAAGATTTTTCGCATAGCGAAGTGCCTGCATTACCGCCATCCCGGTGCGTGATTTTCTCTACCGTCCACCGAGATGGTAATTCCATATGCTTCACTTGCACGAACTCGCATACCGCTTCTGGAGTACCAGTGTTCCAGAGCAACGTAATGTCATCGTGGCTTTCCATCCACACTTGATGCAGGCTGGTATCCAGCAACATTTCAAGGCAAAACCGAGCCCCTAAATGGTTCTGATAGATAAAGCCGCGTTGTGCGTTTCGACCGCTTTGGTCGGATAAAGGCTGGTCAAATATCGACTCGGGCATTAAGCACAAAAGTTATAACGGCCCATGCTGAATGCCAGTCTGGAAATTTGCTTGTAAATAAAGCCAGTTTTTCTCAGACGCCTTCATTAGAAAGCAACTGCTATACCTCCCGCAATACGTTCAAAAAGTCGTCTAGCTTATAGGCCCCGTCCACCACGCGGCGCTCGTACACCATAAAGTAGCGGAAGGCGTTGCCAGCTTTCTGCGCCCAGGTGGCTATTGAAACTTCTGAAATAGAGCAGTCCAGGCGGCAACCACTTCGTCGGTCAAGTCGCGACGGCCACGCTGAAGTAGTCGGGCTTTTGTTAGTTTAGCCAGCTCTACCTTCCAGCCCCCAGGCAATATTACCTGATGTTTCGCAGCGAACTGTTGTATCTGGTTGATGATAGGCAGCTTAGGGTCATACACGTCTTCAAAAGCTTCATCGTCTACCGCACGAAACAGCTTATTGATGCCAAATGCCAGCAGCTCAATCGGGAACAGGTCCTCAATCTCCGCCTGGGCCATGCCGTTGAATTCTTGCACCTGTAGTACCCGGTCGTCACTGCCCTTGTACAGGTCACTCAACAGCTTGGTTCGCATATCCAGGCCAGACTTATCAGAGTCAAGCAGGATAAATGGCAGCTGGTTTTCCTTGGTCGAAAGAATAGACGCCAAGCTCTGCATACCACGAACCCCACCCGAGGGCACAAATACGATTTCCTGATGAGGTGCAATAAGCTTTTCCCCAATGAGAAAGAGCTTCACTGCGCTCAGATAATATTGGTCGGAAGTGCCTTCCACAATGACGGACAAGCAACCCTGGAGAAATACTTCCGAAATGCTCAGATTGAGCGCCGCATGTACGGCATACACCGAGCGCCCTTGCCGCACCTGCTCGGCTTGCGGAGCCTTCAAATCACTCGATGTAACCGTGAAGCCATTGTCGTCGACGAATACCACTTTTGCCCGGTCAATGTGATTCGTATCAATCAAAAAAGGCGAGTGGGTGGTATTGATAATCTGGTTGGTGGTGGCCAAATGCTCAAAAAACTTGCTAAGGTCTTTCTGAGCAATTGGGTGCAAGGACAAGCCCGCTTCGTCAAGCAGCAGAATGGCCCCTTCGTGTGCGTCACGGCTTTCGACTAGGAACACCAGGTAGAAGCTCAAAAACCACTGCAAGCCTGTGCTGCGGTTTTCCAGTTCAATTTCATCTGGGCGCATATTGTCTGATACCCAGATGCGGAAGTGGCTGCCATCGGCGGCAAAACGGAAAGTATAGTCGCCTTGCTTCCACCACTCCCGGAATTTGCGCGTCAGCAGCGACGAAGCTGATTGCAGCAGCACGTCGCGCTCCTTCTTCTGCTCGGCTACTTCCTGTATCTGTTTTTCTGTTATCTCCGAGTATTGTTCGGGTTTTGCCTCATTGCCCAAGGTCAATATCTCCTTCGGGTCGAGCCCCACAAAGTCAAATAGCACCCGTAGGGTTCGGGTTTTAGCCTCGGTAGTGCCACTCAAGTCAGTGCGACTGAGGTTTTTGATTACGTGCGGTAGGTAAATTTCCGAATCGAGGTTGCCGTAGTTGGAGTAGTACACGAACGAAGGCAGCTTCGCAACAATGAGCTTGCGAACTTCTTCCAGGTTGTGCGGGGCCGGCTTATTCAGCGCGGTTTTTAACCCTTCCAGTTTCTGTTTCGCCTGCAGCATCAGCGGCGCAATAGTGGAGCCTTTTAGCGCGCTGCTAGTCACCCCAGAAAAGAGCTGAATTACTTCATTCAGCGTTTTTTCATAGATGCGGCCAGTTGCGCTTAGCCCTGCTTCTAGTAGCGCTTTGGCTTCCGCCAGCGTTGCTGCCGATTTGTCTTTAATGCCTGCTTCGCCTTTGCCCACTTCAGTAGCAGCAGCCAACTGCTCAAGGGATGCTGCCAGAATACCACTGGCTAGCTCAGCGGGGATGCCACTGGCTGTAGTTGCGTCTGGAAAGCGCACAAACCGCGTGCCGCTGAAGTCACGCGAGACTTCTACGAATCTGACATTTGCAGGAATAGCGTTGGAAAGCTTCACTACCTGCGCCACCACTTCGGGTGCCAGCTCAAATTGGGTTTCGATAAAGACCGGCTTCTCTTCCGCATCTCGCCACTCGGCATAATGCCGCCTTGGCATGTCCTGCAGAGGATTTATAGCCCCGCCCTGTGCTGGCTTGAGCTTCCACAAAGCCAGCAGCAGGTTGGATTTTCCTGCCTCGTTAACTCCGATTAGCGTAGTAACATCATCGCAATCAATCCATCCGCTATCCATAACAGAACGGAAGTTGGTAACCCGGTATCGAATGAGTTTCATGCTACGTTATAAGGGAGAAAGGCTGATAAGGCGCGAGCCACATCGTAATCAAAATTAAGCTAAAGAATTTGGCTTGCTGAGGCTGGATATTAATTGCTACTGAACGATTAATAAATCCTCCAACCGCGTAGTAAAAGCCGGGGAGCGCCACTGCGCTTTACCCTCCCAGGGAGCGGCGTGGGCTTTCCCGACTACCCCACCACGCCCTGGGGCTGGGACTGCGGCAGCTAGGCGTACAGTTCCCTTCCCAAAGCGGGAATTCAGCGCATCCAGACTGGCCATCAAAGCCGGTCGGCCGGTTGCTGCAGTTTTTTCCTCCCTTTTGTTTTCGGGTTCAGGAGGCGTGGGAGCGAATAAAGTAAGCTGTTGGCCTACTCCGGGTGGCTCTAGGCCATCAAGCACCACGCCGGCCTTATGGTAAACTGTGCCTGGCTCCCAAAGTCGATTAAGCAACGCGCGGGCATAGCTCAGCAGCACCGTAGTATCGGCAGTTGGCCCGATGGGCAATGTTAGCGTGGCTGACCGCGAAAAGGGCGGCTGCACGTTGGTAGCAAAGCGGTTTTTGCTGATGTAAACGGTCAGCACATGGGCCGTGTCACCTTGTGCCCGCAGCTTTTCGGCCGCCCGGGAGAGAAAGGCTGATACCGCCCCTAATACATCCGAGAAAGCGCTGAGCGGCCGGCCGAAGGTACGCGAGCAACTGAGGCTTTGCCGGCTGAGGGTGCCATCTTCCGAAGGGTGCAGCCCCGCGCAGGGACGGCCTTGCAGCTCCTGCACCAGGCGCGCCCCCACCACCCCGCCCAGGTGCTTGCGCGCCCAGGCATCCGGTACGCGGGCCAGGTCGGCGGCCGTGCCAACGCCGGCCGCGGCGAGCTTGGCGGCGTACTGCCGGCCGATGCCCCACACGTCGCCCACCTCCACTTGCGTCAGGGCCCAAGCTCTGCGCTCGGCGTTGTCGAGGTAGAGCACCCCGCCGAGGTCCGGGTTCTTCTTGGCAATGCGGTTGGCGAGCTTGGCTAAGGTTTTGGTAGGGGCCACGCCCACGCAGGTAGGAATGCCCGTTCGGGACTTGACGCCCGCCCGAATCTTCCGGGCGAAGGTATCCAGACTGCCGTGGTATTTTTCCAGCCCCGCCAAGTCCAGGAACGCCTCGTCGATAGAATACACTTCCACGGCCGGTGCCGTCTGGCCCAGATACCACATCACCCGTCGACTCATGTCCCCGTAGAGGGCATAATTGCTCGAAAAGACGGCCACATCATGCTGGTGCAGCAGTTCCTTTACCTGAAAATACGGGTCGCCCATTCTCAAACCCAGCGCCTTGGCTTCGGCCGAGCGGCTGATGATATTGCCGTCGTTGTTCGAAAGCACCACTACGGGCCGGCCTTCGTAGCGCGGCTGGAAGACTCGTTCGCAGCTGACGTAGAAATTGTTGCAATCCAGTAGACCGTACATATTTATTCGCGGGTATGAAGTAAGGCGTGCAGCTTGCCGGGTATCAACTCGTGCACGACGTGGGTCACAACTCCCCAGATTCGCAGCCCATCCGGGTCGGTAATCTCGTAGGGGCTATAAGCAGGGTTTTCGGGCATCAGCCACCAGGTTTGGCCCTTGCGCACCAGCCGCTTGACGGTTACTTCGCCCTCGACCACCGCGACCACCACGTGGTTATGGTCCGCTTCCAGGTGCTTGTCCACGGCTAGCAAGTCGCCGGCGTGAATTTCCGCGCCCGCCATGCTCTCGCCCGATACCCGCACTAGGTACGTGGCATCCGGGTGCCGCAACAGTAGCCGATTCAAGTCGAATAAGCCCTCGACTTCAGCGTGGTCGTTCGCTGGGGAAGGAAAACCAGCCGGCACCAGGCAACTGAAATAAGGTAGCAGGAATGGAACTGAAGTAGGCGCTGGGACTCGTATTAATTCTATTTCGCGCATAGCTCAACATGATAAGTGGAGCGCAAAGTAACGTGTGCCAATTTAATTAGTAGAACAGTAACTAATAAAATTGGCAATAGGTTACACTTGCGCAGTATTCACCGTTGACCTTGTGCCCTGAATCAAGCCGACCTTTTGCGGAGCTACGCACTGCTAATGGCTATCCTTGACAGGGCAAGCAAGTTGCTACCTTGCGGAAGGTTTACTCTCCTAGTTAATGCTCATTAAGCCTCACGTATGCTGGAATCCGTTGTTAGAAAGCTGATTGCCTCAAAGCGCGAAGGGGAACACTGGGATTTCAAGGTCAAGCACCACGACAACAACGCCGACCTGTTGCATGACCTGCTCTGCCTAGCTAACTCCCTGTATCAGGGTAGGCGGTACCTGATTTTTGGCGTCGAGGACCCAGCTAAGGGCGCAAACGTCGTAGGTCTTTCTTCAGTGGAACCTGGTCGAAAGAGCCAGGCTAATTATATCGACTTTATCCGAAACCAGCATTTTGCCGGCAGTATCCGACCAGAAGTTGAGTTGGAAACGCTGGTGCTGGACGGCAAGGAAATAGACGTGCTGGTGATTTTCGACAATCCCTACAAGCCCTACTGGCTGACGCAGGATTATCAGGATAGGGGCCGGAAGGTAATGGCTCACCACGTCTACACGCGGGTAGGAGATACCAATACGCCGCTGAACTCATCAGCCGACTTATTGCGCATCGAAAAAATGTGGCGGCAGCGGCTCGGGCTGGATATGTTGCCGGTTGAGCGCATGAAGCACCTGCTGGGCCAGCCCGAAGAGTGGTTCAAAGACCTGGGCAACAAACGATACGCCTACCACCAGAACTTTCCCGATTATCGGATTAAGTTTTCCGCACCAGAGCCTTTCTGGGAGCCCTACAGCTACTTTTTTACCAATAAGAATTCCTTTCTGGGCACCGCTACTTTCAAGCTTAACTCAACTACACTGTTTGAGTTGGACTATGTTTACCTCGATGAAATGCGGCTCATGCTGCCAGCGCCGGACGTCGATTACGTAGAGTTGCCAGACCGGGACCTGCGTTACTACTTCTATGACATGAGCACGGCCGAGGGCCGGTTCTTGATTTTCCTGACCGAAGGACGCGGCAGAATGGAGTCGAGAGGGAGCACCTCGCCATTTTTGATTTTCAAGCATGAGAATGAACGACAGGCATTCAATGAATTCCTGGTAGCCAATGCAGCACGCTTTGAGGAGGCCCAAGCTAGCTACGCGGCCCGGCATGCAGCGGAGCTTATGCGGAAAGAGGGCAACGCCGCTGCCATAAGTCCTCTGGATATTGACAAAGTAGTTGTCCTCTACGAGGCCTGGCGACAAGGCCCTGTGCGGGATTTGTAAGCGTCAGCTGCCGCTTCCCCCTAGTCAGGGCGGGGGAGGTCATCGATTACTTCCTATAAGCGCAGCGGCCACAGGGGCGGCGGCCCAGTTTCAGAGCAGCAGCCTTGGTGAGTGGTTTTACTGTTCGCGTACACCAGGCCAAACCCTCGCAGCGCGGTGAAATGTGATAGGCGTAGGAAGCAGACCCTTCACATACATACACTGGCGCGGGCCGGGGTGAGGACGAAAGAAGCAACAGTAGCGCGGGTAAGTATGAAAGCATCGTGTGTCAGAGTGAAGCTCTAAAGTAATCGGACGTGACTACTCATGACTTTGCAATTGCTTATTTACAATCATAAAATCACAATTGCGTTTTTGCAATTGCAAATAAAATTCGTATCTTAGGTGTGCCAATCAGCCATAAAACCCATTCCATGAGCCAGCAAAGCATCAAACTAGACCGAGCTACCACCTGGGACGCCCTTTGCTTTCCAGTCGAGGCCTTACCATTGGAAAGCATTCTGCCAGTTGGCTACCGCATTGTGCCCAACGACCGCAAGCAGGCCATTGTGGGGGAGCTGCCGGATGGGACGAAAAACATATTCGCCATGCAGAGCGGTGAATACAGTTTGATTAAAAACGAAGTGTTGCGCGAGGCGGCGGAACTATACCTACCGGAGCACACGATTGATGCCAGCTTCACGCCCCAGGGCGAGTTTTCTATCAACCTGATATTACCGGACGAAATCAATATCTCGTCGGGCCCAGCGAATGCTAAAGTGAAGGACCGGCTGTATAAGTCGATGATTATTAATAACTCGTATTCAGGAAAAACTCCTTTTTCCCTGCAAGGCACGGCATTGAAGGAGCACTTAGAAACCACCACCACGTCGAAAATGCGGGTGAGTTACTACCGCAAGGTGTGCACCAACGGGCTGATGGGTTGGGCCGATGACTACATGAGCTTAGACCAGTACCTGACTTGGCTGCTGAACGGCAAGCCGAAAAAGTACAAGGATGCCTTGAAAATCAAAGATGCCGAGTTGGTCGAGCAAACCGAGCGCAAGGAGCACCGGGAGTTGGAGGTGCTGGTGGAGAAGAAGTTTCACCACAAAGGCCTCAACCTGGACGTGTTCAAAAAGCAACTAGCCATCATCTTCACGGCCTTCCAGCGCCAGGCCCATTCCCTGAGCCCCACCATCAGTGTCTACAAGGAATTGGCCAAGCAGCCCACGCCCGAAGATTTGGCCAGTGTCATTGCCGAAAGTGGCGTCCCGAAGATGTTGGCGCGTAATGCGATGGACCGCCTGGCAGAAGAAGTAAAACTGCTGGAAACGCCGGCCAATCTGTGGCTGGCCTACAACGCAGTGAACTATGCGCTGTTTAACAGCCGTAGCTCACTTTCTATCAATGACCGGTTTCGGCTGGACGAGGCCGCTTTTCACCAGCTGGCCACGTTGGCGGTGAGCTAGCCCACGGGGGGCATACGCATGGCCGCGTGGTCGTAATGAAGGGTAGCCCACCCATTGGGATTGGGGCTGCCTTTCGTGCGTTGGTGCAGAATGTCCCAGATTTCAGCGTAAGGAATACTAACGCGCGTCCAGTGAGCGAGGCGGCGGCCATCGAGTAGCACATCAAGCTGCAGCGCATCCGGGCCTAGCTCAAAGTTTCGCGACGTTTCCTCGTTGAGCCACATGACGGCCAGCCACCACCGTTCCTGGTCGCCATCGACGTGGTCGTAGTAGTTGGCTTTTACGAAGTAGTGGTTGGTGGCATCGGGCAAGCCGGCGGCCACCGCTTGCAGCGCCGCAGCGAGGGGAGCAGGGCAATTCACGATTCCGGGATTAAGCTTTGTTGGTAGGCCCAGTCTGCGGGCGACAGGATGGCCTGCATGAAGGCGGAATAGCCTTGGTCGCGCCGTTCAAGCGCGTGCCGGCGTAGCGCCAGACTGCTTTTGCTTTGCTCGAAGCCTTCCTGCTCGACCACGCGGCGCATATTGGCGGGCAAGCCTTCGAGCCAGTCCAAGTAGTCGGCTTCGGTGATTTCGCCCACGGCCTGCTGCTGATAGCGGTAGCTGGCATTGCCCAGCCGGAACAAGCGGGCGTGCTCGGCCCGCTGCTCTTCGGGGAGCGCAGCTAAAAATTCCAGTTGCGACTGGTGATACTTATCAAGCGGGTGCCGAGGCTGGAGCAGGTGTTCCATCCTGTAAAAGTGCGAAACAACCTCGATTGAACTGGGGGCTATAGCCCCAGAGAGCGGCCCGCATTATACTTGATAATGTCATCGAGCCGGGTGTAGCGGCTAATCATAGCGTCCGTTTTCTGCTTGGTCTGGTTCTTAATAAAGTCGTTGCTCTGGCCAGCTAGCTTGGAAGTCGTAATAAACGATACCCGTAGCGAGTGAGCCGAATACTTCGCGCCCAAGTGCTCTTTCACCAGCAGGTTGACGCGCCGGTCAGCCAAGCGCTTGTCTGTGGGCTTGCCTGGCTCGCCCGGCCGGCTTCGTTTGAGTGACACAAACAGCGGGCCCTCAGTGCGGCCCCCGAGTTGAGCTATCCAAGCATTATAGGCCCCGATTGGGCAATACGCTGGATTCTCACCGTAGAAAATGATTTTCTGCTCGACTTCACCTGCCTGGTTGGCTTTGCTTTTGGGCAGGGTAATTACCAAGACCTCGTCGGTCGCGTCATGCACCATTTCCAGGTGCTCCAGATTAATGTCTACCAGCTCCGAGCGGCGGAAGGCGCCCGCGAATCCGAGCAGCAGCAGCGCCCGCGCCCGCAGCCCGTCCGGCCGCGATAGGTTCAGCCGGTCGATAGTGCGTTTGAGGTGCGGCACGGAGAAAGCCGGAGCCTGCTTCTGCTTTTTGCCAATTTCCCGCGCCACGCCCTTGCGCAGCACGTCGAGCGCCGGCGCATTGATAGCCGAGGGCAGCCCGAGCAACTGGTGGTTCTTCTCGATGGCCGCCAGGTGCCGGTTGATAGTGGCCAGCTTGCGGCCCACGTCGGCCAGGTGCGCCACGTAGCTGGCCAGTGTTTCCAGGGCGGCGGGCCAGGGCGCGAACTGGTGCAATTCACAATAAGCCTCGTAGGAGCGCAAATCGGCCGAGTACGCTAGGCGCGTATTGTCCGAGCCTTCGAGGCCACGTAGCAGATACCGTTCGACATTGGGGGCCACGCGGCTCGCCAGGTCGGCGGCCAGGGCCAGCGCCGGCCGGTCAGCAGCTACTACGGTCAGGCCTTTTTCTCCCTTTGGTTCTTGCTGCTGCTTACTCATGGGTGGCCAGGTGCGTATAAGTGGCTTCAACCATAATGGCAAGAACGTTGGCCATCGCCGGCTCCAAGCGGCGGTCGGAGCGCAGCAGCCGGGCTACCGTCGCCGCCGTGGTTTCGGCAGGTGCCGCCACCGGCGCGGCGGCGCAGTACAGTAGCCGGGCCGGCGACACGTCGAGCCAGTTGCAAAAGTGCAGGAATACCGGCAGGTCGGGCACGCGCTGTTGCTCGACCCGAAGTAGCGTACCCACGCTGACCTGGCCGATGGTCTGGGTGATTTCCTCGGCTGCCTCGCGCAAGGTCTGGGTAGCGCGCTTCGTGCGAACCAGCGAGGCCAGCAAAGCAGTGTCGACTTGGTACAGCATATTTTGCAATTGCAAAAAGGTAGTTGTGGGATGTGGTAAAGATACAGAGAGTTTAGGGCCGATAAGTAAGTCTTATGGTTCCTAAACTCTGAAACGGGGAGAAGACGGACGTGATTGGAGCCGCCCGAAAAACCAGGCGGTGCGCGCCCCGAAATCTTCTCATTATTTTTACCATCCGCATTCCCACTCCGCTGCTCACTTTTATTGTATGGCCAAAAATTACCCGCTGCTTTTTCTACTCCTTATTATAAGCATCCCTGCGCTGGCCCAGCGGCCCAAGCCGGCGGCCGTGAGTTTGCCCCCGGCCGACACGGTGTATTTCGACCGCGACTGGGAACGGACCGAAACGCTGGAAGAAGTTGCCTACGCCCGCATTGCGCACCACGACGCGGCGGGCAAAACGATGGGCACCGTGCGCGACTACTTTTACCCTTCTTGGAAAAAGCAATGGGAAGGCAAGATGGCCAGCGAAAAGCCCGACAAGCCCACGGGCCTGTGCTGCGGTTGGCACGAGAACGGCCAGGTCAGTTTTCGGGGTACGTATCTGAACGGCGTGCAGCAGGCCGACTTTCGCAGCTGGCGTGAGGACGGGCGGGAAATCAAGTGTGCATCCCGTCTGGTAGAGGCCTTGCCGCTGAGCAATGCTTCCATTCATTGCAGCAACTGCATGCACTCCAGCCGCAAGGTGTTCACGGTCGATATTCCGGACGGCACGGTGGGCATCGTTTACAAGCTCGACGTGCGCGACGAGGGCCAGCCGCCGGTGTCGTGGTCCACGGCCCTGGCCATGGCGGCGGTGGTGGGCAGCGGGGGCACGGCGGCCCCGGCTCTGCTGGGCGCAGCCGCTTCCGCCCTGAATAAGCAAGGCAACAACGCCCCACCCACGGTCAGCACCAAGTGCCACTGGTATATCACTGCCGACCCGGCCGCGGCCAACCAGTTTCTGGCCACGAAAGGCACCATCACGAACGTGCAGGCGTGCCTGCGGGCCGCGTCGAATACGCCCCAGGAAACCCGGCCCATTACGCTGCCGCCCGGTACCCGTCAGCTTTTCGTGTGCGTGAACAACGACAACTACACCACCGATGCCACGGCCACGCTGAGCGTGAGCGCCCTGGTGCAGGCGTGTAAGTAGCTTACTCCCTAGCCTCGCGTCCCAGGAGCTTCCGCAGCCAATTGCGCAGGGCGTAAATACGGGAGTTGAGGTAGCACTCGTGGCAGTGGCTGAAGCTCCACAAGCAATCCACCGTATCCGTAAACAGGTGGAACAGGATGCCCACGGCGACAATTTGCGTCGCTGGCAGCAGGAGCAGCAAGGCGTACACCGGTACGGCATAGAATGAGTGCAGCGGATGATAGCCGATGCTGCAGCGCCGCGGTTCGAAGATGGGTTTGGCCAGCAGGTGGTCCAGGTCAATGAGCATCGTGGCCAGCATAATCAGGTAAGCCGTTTGCCACATCAAGGGAAAAAACACCAGCGCCAGCACGGCCGGGAAAGCAAAGTGCAGGCTGTAGTGCACCAGCGTTTGGGCGCTAAATAATTTGAATGGCTTGCGTGGCTGGCGCGGGGCAGTGGGCTGGGTAAAGCGGGCTGTAGTATCGTTAGCTATTGCTTTGGCATACCTGCTGCCCAACTTCCTCGCCGGCTCCTGTTTTGTTCTGGGCACGTGGTCCCGCGTGCTCACGACCTGGGGCCGGACTTTCGTAGGTAGCGGCCGTTGCGGGATGGTAGGCGCATCGTGGGCGGTGATGGTTGCCACCGTATCAAAATGCTGTGCTGATAGCGGGAGATGGTACCCGGCGGTAGCGGGAAACTTCGGGACTACAACAGACGAACGGCAACCGGCCAATGCCAGGGACAAACTGGCGGCAGTGGATAGAATAACGCGAAAAACAGGCAGTAGGGGCATTACTTACCTTCAAGCTGCCGTTAGTAGTGGAAGGTGAGGCCCGCGCCCCAGCCGTACTGGTTGTCGTAGTTCGTGCTCAGCGAGGCGTATTTGCTGACCATGTAGCGGAAGCCGAGGGTAAACTCCCGGTCCGTATTGCCCCGGATGTCCATGAAGACGTTGTTGCTCAGCGGTATATCACGGCGCTCCAGTTGGGCCCGCACCTGGCCGGTGAGGTCGGTGCGCAGCTCGGCGCGCACCAGCAGGGGCAGCAGGTAGTACACGCCGACTTCGGCCTGCCGGCGGAAGTTGCGGTTGTTGTCCTCGGTGCGGCGGTTGCCGCCCTCGCTGTCCGACGCCGAGCGCAGGGTTTTGTTGTCGCGCAGGTCGTAGCCCACGAAGGCGGCCAGGAACTGCCGCTTGTCGAGGTAGCGCAGCAGGTGGGTTTCGGTTTCGTAGTTGCCCTGGTAGTTGACCCGGCCCTCAAATTCGAGGGCGTTCTTGTTATTGGAGAGGTTAGCTTCGAGAAAGCTGCCCTGCGAATGCACCGCTAAATCGGCCCAGGGGTAGAGCTTGTTGTCCTCGCGCTTGAGGTGGCGGTAGCCCGTGCGGGCGTACTCGTTCCGGGGGCTGCCCTCGTAGCTGATGACGCGGGCCATGCCCGACATCATGTGGTAGAGGGTGTGGCAGTGGAAAAACCAGTCCTGGTCCTCGTTGGCGTCGAACTCGATGGTGACCTTGCCCATCGACTGAATATCAAAGGTGTGCTTCAGGGGCGAGTACGCACCCTGGGCGTTGACGAGGCGGAAGAAGTGCCCGTGCAGGTGCAGCGGGTGGCGCATCATCGTCATGTTTTGAAAGACCATGCGCACGTTTTCGCCCTTGCGGATGGGGATGTTGTCGGATTCGGACAGGGTTTTGTTATCGAACGACCAGACGTAGCGCAGCATGTTGCCGGTCAGGGTGAGGTTGATTTCCCGCCACTGCTTGGTGGAGTCCAGGGTGGTGGGGTGCAGAGCGCGCAGCTGGTTGTAGTTGAAGTCGCCGCTCATGCCGCCCATGGCCATTCCGCCCATGTCCATGCCCCCCATGCTGCCCGAATCCTGCAGGCTGCCCATGCCCATGCCGCCCTTCTCCTGCTGGTTCATTGGGCGGTTGCGGGGCGGGGCGGTGGAGGTGGCCGGCGCGGTGCCGTGCTGCATGTCCATGCCCGCCGGGGTGGCTCCGCCTTCCGCCGCAGGAGCTTTCGCGGCCTGGCTGCCACTCATGTCCATGCCTTTCATGTTGTCGCCGGCCGGGGCCGCCGCGCCTTTCGGGCTCATCTGGCCGGCTCCGCCCATGCGCATCCCGCTCATGTTGCCCATGCTGTTCATCTCCCGCGTCATCTGGAAGTAGTTGAGCTTGGGCAGGTCGGGGGTGCGCATCGGCTCGCCCTGCCCGAAATAACCGGAGGTGTAGCCCGTCACGTCGGAGGAGGTGGCCCGCAGCTCGGCCGCGCCCATCTGGGGCACGCTGATGAGCAGGTCGTAGGTTTCGGCGGTGGCGATTTCCAGCTTGCTGGTCGGAAAGGGCTCCACGTTGATGCCATCGGCGGCGATGACCTGCATCGGCCCGCCGGCGTACTGCAGCTTGAAGTAAGACGAGGCGCTGCCGTTGATGACGCGCAGGCGCACTACCTCACCGGGCTGGGCGTCCTTAAAGTAGCTCAGTTCCTGCCCGTTCGTCAAAAACTTGTTGTAGAACACATCGGCCACGTCCATGGCCGGCATCCGCTGCCACTCCTGCTTGAGCTTGTCCTTTACGTAGCCGGCGGCCAGGGCCTCGCCGTAGCTCTGGGTCGCGCCTTTCTGCACGGCAAACCACTCGCCGGCCCGCTTGAGGTAGCGCAGCACTTCCTTGGGCCGGTGGTCGGTCCAGTCGGAGAGCACCAGCACGTACTCTTTCAGCTGATACTGAATTTCCTTGGGCTGCACCACGATGGAGCCGTAAAGCCCGGCCTGCTCCTGCAGCATGGTGTGCGAGTGATACCAGTAGGTGCCGCTCTGGCGCAGCGGAAACGTGTAGGTGTGTACCGTGCCGGGCTTAATAGGGTCCGTGGTCAGGTAGGGCACACCGTCATATTGATTGGGCAGCAGCAGGCCGTGCCAGTGCACGGAGGTTTCCATGGCCATCTGGTTGTGCACCCGGATAACGGCGGTATCGCCCTCGTTGAAGCGCAGTGTGGGGGCCGGAATCTGGCCGTTGATGCCAATGGCGTGGCGCATTTTGCCGGTGAAGTTGACCATCCGGTCTTCCACGTAGAGGTCGTATTCAACCCGCTTGCCCACGTAGCTCGTCCGGGGCATGACCACGGTGCCCTGCAGTTGCTTAGCCGGCGGGACCGATTGGGTGAGGTAGGATTCCTGCGGCTGGGGCATGGCCATGCCGGGCATCGACTGTGCCCCGGCTCCGAGAGAAGCCAGCAGAAAAGAGAGTAGGAGTAATAATCTCATAAGGGGCTAGTGCTTAGGCGAGGGTTGGTTCCGGGCCGGGTTGTTGTCCTTGAAACGGAACTTGTCCAGGGGGTTAGGCATCTGCATGCGGGGCATCGAGCCCGTGGCGGGCATGACCTGGCCCTTTTCCATGCCGGGCATATCGGCCATGTTGCC
This sequence comes from Hymenobacter aerilatus, assembly GCF_022921095.1. Classification (NCBI taxonomy): domain Bacteria; kingdom Pseudomonadati; phylum Bacteroidota; class Cytophagia; order Cytophagales; family Hymenobacteraceae; genus Hymenobacter; species Hymenobacter aerilatus. The sequence goes on along the minus strand of NZ_CP095054.1, from coordinate 73,723 downwards.
CGGGGCCGGCGCGGGCTGGGCGACGGGCATTTTCATACCCGGCATATCCGCCATTCCTTCCATCCCGGCTTGCGCCTTGCCGGGCTTTTTCGCCCCCGCCGGTTGGCTCTTCATGCCCGGCATACTGGCCATCCCGGGCATCTCTTCCCGCTGATTCGGACTGGCCGAATGATTCATTTTCATGCCTGGAGGCATCTTTGACGAGGTTTTGGGGGCGGACATCTGCATGCCAGGCATGTCGGCCATTTTCTCCGATTTGGCCACCGGGCGCGCCGGCTGCGGGCTGCTCATATCCATCCCCGCCATGTCGGCCGAGCTGGGCTTTTCAGCCGGAGGCTGGTGGCCAGGCGCGGGATTTTCGGTGTGGTCATCCGCTTCCGCTTTGGCGGGTTGACCACCGGTTTCCATCTCCATGCCGGGCATTGCGCCCTCCTCATCGTCTTCGTGGCCGTGGTGCTTCGACACCAGGTGGCCCTGCGGCCCCACCCCTTCCACGTACACCAGCTGCGCGCCCCGGTGGCCGGCCACCGACAACACGCCGGCCGCCGCCAGGGCAAACCCGAGCACCAGGATTTCATAGGCGCGGCGCTGAATCTTAAAGAACTGCCCAATGCCGCGCAGCAGCAGCGTGATACCCGAGAGCCACAGCGTGTAGCCTGCAAACTTCTCGTGGGCCGCAAACACGGCCGCCGCCCGGGGAGCCAGGCCCGTAGGCATGGCGTGAAACGTGGTGCTGGCGGCCAGCGCCCCCGCAAAACCGCCGGCCAGTATGAGCAGCGTGCCCCAGCGAACCTGCTCCCAGTCCTTGAAAACCAGCACGGCCTGTGAGGCCGCGCCCAGCAGAATGAGCACGATGGGGACGTGCACGACCAGGGGGTGTAAGTTGGGGAAATCTGAAAACATAGTCAGGCGGTCAGGTAGGGTAAATAAGGGCAGTTGCGGGCTGGCGAGTGCTGTCCGGCAACCCCAGCGCCAACAAAAACGCCCGACATAAGCCGGGCGTTTTGAAGAGAGCAAAGGCTGTTTACGCAGCAGCTATCTTAAAGCCGGCCTGCTCGACGGCCTGCACGACTTCCTCCGGCGTGAGCTTGTCCGAGGTCACGGTCAGAATCTTGTCGGGGTTGGCCGTATCGACCTGCCAGTTGCCGGCTCCGGCCTGCTCGTTGAGGGTGGGCGTGACGGCCTTGATGCAGCCGCCGCAGTTGATGTTGGTTTTGAATTGAAGCGTTTTCATGACGAGTTGAGTTAAGAACCCACACCGGGTTCGTGCAAATACAACACGCAAAGCTGCGGCCAAGGTGGCACCACCGGGGTACAGAATTGCGCAGGGGGCTTGCATGATTTCCCGTCCCCCGCCATCAGCAGCGAGTTTATGCGGCTACGCTGATGCCGGCGCGGCAGGCTTCTTCGCAGCGGCGGCAGGCCTCGGCGCACTCCTTGCAGTGCTGCATGTGGGCACCGTGCTTTTCGCACTCGTCGCCACAGGCCTTGCAGACTTCGGCGCACTCGCGCAGCAGGTGCGCGGCATGCTCCGAGCCGCGGGCTACCAGCCGGGCGGTCAGGGCGCACACGTCGGCGCAGTCACGGTCGAGGCTAATACAGCGGGCCATCATCTTTACATCGTCTTCCTGCAGGCAGGCGGTGGCGCAGTGCTCGCAGGCGGCAATGCAGGCGTTGAGGGCGTCGAGGAGGGATTGGTTTTGGGCGTGCATGGGTAAAAGCGTTAAAGTGGAGGGGAGTAAGCCGAAGCTACTCCTGCTTATACCCGTCGGGCTTAGCCTGGTTTTACATCAATTGCCTCGTGGCTTGCATCATTTGGCGCTACCGGGTCAAGCGGTAGCTCCACCATTTTCTCGAAGGAAAGAGAAAACCGATGCTCTTCGCCTACACGCTTCTGATTTGAGGTAAAATCGACCCGTTTAAACGAGGCGGGGCCGTAATCGGCCAACCACGTTTCCCCAATCAAAAGCGGGAAAACGGGGATGTCAATGGTCTTCAAAGGGGGTGTAATGGCTAAAAAACGAACCTTATCGACTCGACTGAAGGGCAGTGCCAACTGAAAGTAGTAGTTGGCATAGTAGAGCACAAACACCTTTTCCGGAATGTTAGCCGGCGCTGTCTCGCTACGGGTGTAGAGTTGGGCAAAGGGTGCCGGAAACACCGGCGGACCGGGAATGGAGTGTATCATCACGCTAAGCAGGTCCATTCCTTGGGCTGCTGCATCGTGCTCCTCCGAAGTAACGAACCGTCTGGCCCACGCATAATCGGCCACTTCCTGTTCATCAAGTAAACAGAGGGCCATTTTCAACAAGAGCTTGACCAGATGAATTGGGACGTAGCTCGGACGTGTGGTAACCAGCTGCGCAGAATTTGTAGCCGCATCAATGATGAGCGGGTCCTGGCCCTGAATCGTCTTGATGTGCAGACCTTCCGCGCCCATGGATACCTCCAGCCCGGTCTTATTGTCCTTGAATTTGGGGACTTTCTTGTTCTTGCCTTTAATCTGGTTAAAGGTTCGGGCTACGCCCAAGTAGTTGGCGAAGGAGTCTTCGTACTTCGCAAACAACGCGTTGCACGTGTCGCACTCGAAGTAGGATAGAATGTTGCGGTTGCCCATAAAATCGGGCATCACATGCGCATCCTTTCGGAACGACACCTCTGGTTCCGTCCTGCCACAAAACCGGCAAACCCGAGGCGTGGGCGTCCCCAGATAATAGGGTGTGTCTGAGGGGCCAACCATCATTTGACAGTTGTATGCCTCGAAAAATTGTAGGGCACGCTGTTGATTTACTGCATCGGCCGGCATGGGAAGTTGCAGTGTTTTGGTAATTCTGGCCATAGAAGGACGTGGTGCTGTGAAAGATGAAAGAGAAGCAAAACGTGGAACGGAGCCAGGTAAGTTTCTACAGTCGAACTTTCATATTGGATAACCACAATTTGGCCTGCTAATCAACACTCTGTGTAAAGGCCAGCTGCTGCCGGTAGGCCGAGGGGGAGCACTGCGCAAACCGCCGGAACTGCCCGGAAAAGTGCGCCAAACTGCCGTAGCCTAGCTGCCGGGCAATGCGCCCGATGTCGAGCCGGGAAGTCTGCAGCAATTCCTGGGCGTAGGCCAGCCGCTGGCTGGTAATGTAGCTGATGAGGCTTTCGTGGCCGGGCAGCTGGGCGAAGGCCGCGTGCAGGCGGCGGCTGTCCAGGCCCACCTCCCGGGCCAGGGCGGGAACGAACTCGCGGTGCCGCAGCGTGTTGCCGGAGCGCCGCAGCAGTTGGGCCACGGCCAGCTTTACCCGGTCCACCAGCGCCTGCGCGGGGCTTTCCAGCAGGGCAAAGCCGGCCGTGGCCAGCGCCTGGCGAATACGGGCCCAGTCCAGCTGCCCAGCCTGGTCCAAAACCGTGGCCGCGCCCAGCCGCACATCGAGCACCTGCAGCCCCAGGCCTTCCAGCTCCCGCCGCACCACCCGAATACCGCGCGCGCAGACCATGTGCTTGATGTAAAGCACACAGCCGGCATCGTTAGGCAGGGAGAGTGGAGCGAGGGACATAACCAAAAACTTAGACGGCCGGCTGCACCGGGTTCAGGTCGGCGGGCGGCGTCAGGGGCTGGGCGTCCAACTCCTGCGGGTGGGCATCGAGGCTGACTTCGTGGTGGCCGCGCTGGTACTGGGCCAGGGCCTTTTCGCCGAAGAGCCAGAACACGACCGGCGTCACCACGATGTCGAGGAAGGTGGAACTGAGCAGGCCGCCGAGGATGACCGTGGCCACGGGGTAGAGAATTTCCTTGCCCGGCGCGTCCTTGGCCAGCGTGAGCGGCACCAGGGCCAGCGCCGCTACCAGGGCTGTCATCAGCACCGGCACCAGGCGTTCGAGCGAGCCGCGGATAATCATCTCCTTGCTGAACCTCTCGCCCTCGTGCTCCACCAGGTGGATGTAGTGGGAAATCATCATGATGCCGTTGCGCGAGGCGATGCCGGTGAGCGTGATGAAGCCCACCAGCGAGGCAATGCTGAACGTGCCGCCCGTGAGCAGCACCGCCACCACCGAGCCAATGAGGGCCAGCGGGATGTTGAGCATAATCTGCCCCACCATCAGCCCCGACTTGAAGTGCGAGTACAGTACCAGGAAGATGCCGGCCAGCGAGAACAAGCTCAGCCAGAGAATTTTCTGCGAGGCCGACTGCTGGCTTTCGAACTGCCCGCCGTAGGTCAGGTAGTAGCCCGCTGGCAGCTTCACCTGCTGATTGATGCGGGCCTGCACCTCTTTGACGGTGCTGCCCAGGTCGCGCCCGGCCACGTTCATCGAGACGGTGATGCGGCGCTGGGTGTTTTCGTGGTTGACGGTGTTCGGGCCGGGCTCGTAGCTCACGTCCGCCACCTGGCTCACCGGAATCAGCGCCCCCGAGGGCGTCTCGATGCGGGTCTGGGCGATGGTGGCGATGTCGTTGCGCTGGGCTTCGGGCAGCTTCACGATGAGGTCGAAGCGCTTCTGGCCGTCGAGCATCTGCGACACCACGTCGCCCTGAAACAGCGTTTCCAAGGTGGCCACCACTTGGCCCCGCTCCAGGCCGTAGGCGCGCAGGGCGGCGTCGCGGGGGCGCACCAGCAGCTGCGGAATCTGCACCTGCTTCTCCACTTGCAGGTCGACCACGCCGGGCACCGAGCTGGCGGCCGTGCGAATTTCGTTGGCGTAGCGGCGCAACTCCAGCAAATCGTTGCCGAATACCTTAATGGCCACCTGCGCCCGCACCCCGCTCAACAGGTGGTCGAGGCGGTGGCTGATGGGCTGGCCGATGTTGACGTTGACGCCGGTAATCAGGCCCAGCCGCTGGCGCAGGTCGGCCAGGATTTCCTCCCGGCTGCGCATTGTTTTTCCCGCTTGTTCCAACTCCTGCTCGGTTTTGAAGGCCACCTCGATTTCCGAATTGTTGACCGACTCGGCGTGTTCGTCCAGCTCGGCGCGGCCGGTGCGGCGGGCGGTGTAAGCTACTTCCGGCAGCTGCAAAATCTGCTCCTCCCCCAGCGTGCCCAGCTTGTTGGATTCGGTGAGCGAGGTGCCGGCCGGGGCCGAGAAGTTGACCGTGAGCGAGCCTTCGTTGAAGGGCGGCAGAAACTCGGTGCCAAAGAAGGGCACCAGCGAGGCGGCCAGTGCGAACAGCAGCCCAGTGACCGTGAGCACCATTTTCGGGTGGGTCAGGCCCCAGCCCAGCAGGCCGGTATCCTTGCGCTTAAGCCAGCGCACCAGCCCGCCTTCCTGCTCGGCCGCCCGAATCTGCTTCATCTTGGGCAGCAGGTAGTAGCAGAGCACCGGCGTGATGGTGAGCGACACGAACAGCGACGCCACAATGCTGGTGATGTAGGCAATGCCCAGCGGGGCAAAAATGCGCCCCTCCATGCCTTCGAGCGCGAACAGCGGCAGGAACACCAGCACCACGATGATGGTGGCGTACACAATGGAGTTGCGCACCTCCGAGGAGGCAGCGTAAATTACCTGCAGGGCCGGTTTGGGCTGGGGCAGGTGCTGATTTTCACGCAGGCGGCGGAACACGTTTTCCACGTCCACGATGGCGTCATCGACCAACTCGCCGATGGCGATGGCCAGCCCGCCCAGCGTCATGGTGTTGATGCTGATGCCCGCCACGCGGAATACCAGCGCCGTCACCAGCAGCGAGAGCGGAATGGCCACCAGTGAGATAAAGGTGGTGCGCACGTTCAGCAGGAAGGCGAACAGCACGATGACCACCAGAATGGCCCCGTCGCGCAGGGCCTCCTCCACGTTGGTAATCGACGACTCGATAAAATCGGCCTGCTTAAACAGGCGGGTGTTTACCTGCACGTCCTTGGGCAGCGAGGGCTTCAGCTCGACCAGCGCCTTTTCCACGGCCTGGGTCAGGCCCACGGTGGCGGTGCCGGGCTGCTTTTCGATGCTGAGAATGACGGCGGGCTTGCCGTTCACGCTGCCGTCGCCGCGCTTGAAGCGCGCCCCGAAGGCCACATTGGCCACCTGCTTGACGCTGATGGGCGAGCCCTGCCGGTAGCCCACGATGATGTTCTCGATGTCAGCCACCGAGCGCAGCCGGCCCAGGTTGCGAATGAGCACTTCCGAGCCGTTGCGGTCGAAGAAGTTGCCGGTGGTGTTCAGGTTGGAGCGGCGCAGCGCCTCTTCCACCTGCGTTACGGTCAGGCCCGTGGCGTTCAAGCGGGGCATGTCCAGCAGCACCTGGTACTGCAGGTTATCGCCGCCGATGGGAATGACCTGGGCCACGCCGGGAATGCTGAGCAGGCGCTGGCGCACGGTGTAGTTGGCCAGCGTGCGCAGGTCGGCCGCGTTGGTCTGCTGGCCTCCCGAGAGGCCCACCAGCATAATCTGGCCCATCACCGAGGAAATCGGTCCCAGCACCGGCGTAATGCCGGTGGGCAGTTGCCCGCTCACGGTTTGCAGCTTCTCGGCCACAATCTGGCGGGCCGTGAAAATGTCGGTGCCGTAGTCGAACTCCACGAACACCATCCCTAAGCCGATGGCCGAGTTGGAGCGCACGGCCGCCACGCCGGTGGCCCCGTTCAGGGCCGTTTCCACGGGCAGCGTTACCAGGGCTTCCACTTCCTCGGGGGCCATGCCGGCCGCTTCCAGGAACACGGTCACGCGGGGGCGGTCGAGGTCAGGCAGCACGTCCACGGGCAGCTGGCGCGCCGTGTAGGTGCCGGCGATGAGCAGGCCCGCGGCAAAGGCCAGCATGAGCAGGCGGTTTTGCAGGGCAAAACGAATGATTTTATCGAGCATCCGCTATTGGTTCAAGTAGATGGATTTGAGCTGGTAGGTGCCCACGCTCACCACCCGGTCGTTTTCGTTCACGTCGCCGGCCAGCAGCACCGTCTGCGCACCGTTAGCGGCACCCGGCTGCACGTAGCGGATTTTGAAGGTTTCGGGGTCGGTGTGCACGAAGACCACGGGCTTGCCGTTCAAATCGGTCAGCGCCGAAGTGGGCACCACCAGCTGCTTTTTGCCGCCGCCGCTGCGGCCCAGCACCTGCACGTTCACGGCCTGGCCGGCGCGGAATAGGTTGGTACCGGTGGGGTCGAGTTCCAGCACCAGCTGGCGGGCCTGGTTCACCGGGTTCACTACGTTGCTGAACACCACCAGCCGGGCCGGGGCGCTGCCGGCCTGCCCCTGCAGGCCTTCCACCTGAAACTGGGCCCCGGCCGGAATCTTGTCCAAGTCCTGGGCGAACACCTGGGCTTCGACCCGCAGCTTGCCGGGGTTGAGCACCCGAAACAGCTCGTCGCCCTGGGTCACCTGCTGGCCCACCGCGAGGGTGAACACGTCCACCGTGCCGCTGATGGGCGAAGTGATGGTGACGCGGCGGTTGCTGGCCTGCCCGTTAAGAATGCCCGCGTTCTGGCGGGCCTGGCGCAGGCGCAGCTCGGCGGCCACCACGTCCTTGCGGGCCGCGATGTCGGCGATGGTCTGCAGGCGGGCGTAGTCCTGCTGGGCCGCCCGCAGCTCGGCCTGGGCGTTGGCCCGCTCGGTGCTGAGGCCGATTTGCTGGGTCGCGTCCAGGGTCTGGTCGATGACGGCCAGCACCTGCCCGGCGCGCACCGGCTGCCCTACTTTGGCCGCGAGGCTCACGATGCGCCCGGTCTGGGGTACCACCACCCGGCCTTCGCCCCCGGCGGCTGAGGCCACGGTGCCGTAGAGGGTCAGCCGGTTATAGGTATCGGAGTAGCCGGCCAGGGCCGTGCGCACCCCGAACAGGAACTGGCTTTCCTTGGGCAACGCCACGGCATCGGTCATGGCCACACCGCTGGAAGCGTGGGCCGCGTCGCCGTGGTCTTCGCCACCGTGCGCCCACAGCGCGGCGGGCGGGGGCAGCAGCACGGAAAAGGCCAGCCCGAGGGCGGCCGTAGCGGCGAGAAACTTATGCGTGGTTTTCATAAACAGCGGGCGTTGAAGTGGGGACGGCAGCGGCCGGGCGACGGCGGCGCATAACCAGGGCAGTGAGGGCAATGCCCAGCGCGAAGGCCCCGAAGAGCAGCAGCACGGTTTTCCAGGAGCCGATGAGGGGCGCGGCGGCCGGAGCCGGGGCCGCCGCCACGGGCAGCAGCTTGCCGACCTCAATGCCGGAGAGCAGCATCAAGTCGGCCTTGTCGCCGGCCACGATGTTCACGGCCAGGCTGTACTTCTTATTGGCCGGAAACGTGCCCTCGACTAGGTAGGCTCCCGGCGACTTTTCGGATACCGTGAATTTCAGGTCGGCCGCTTCCGGGCAGGTCACCGTCAGCTTGGCTCCCTTGATGGGCGCGTTAGTAGCGTAGTCCGACACGAACAGTCGCATGTCGGCGTCTTCACCTTTTTTCAACGGCTCGAAGCGCAGCAGCAGCTCGAAGCTCTCGGACAGCGCCGCCACCGAGAAGGTGGTGGCCACCGGCCCGGCCGAGGGTTTGGCCGCGTCGCCGTGGTCTTCGCCGCCGTGGGCGCGGGCCCCGGTGGCCAGCAGCAGGGCCAGCAAAAGCAGGAGGAGGTTCTTCATTATTGTCCCCGCAGGTAGTTAAGTGCAACGATGGCCTGACGGTAGTCGCGGATGGTGGTCAGGTAGGTATTCTGAATGGTAAAGGCCTGGTTCAGGCTCTGAATCAGCACCAGGTAGCTGATTTCGCCGGCCTTGAACAGGCGCTGCGACTGGCTGATGATGGCCCGCGACTGGGGCAGGCCGGTCTGCTCGTAGTAGGTGAGCGAGGCGGCAAACTTGCGCGTGTCGGCTAGGGCCTGCTGGTACTGGGTGCCCAGGTCGAGGCGCTGCACCTGCAGCTGGGCCTGGGCGGCCTTGCTGCGCGCCGTGGCCGCCTGCAGCTGCGCGCGGTAGGTCCAGAACCAGATGGGCACCGACACGCCGAACTGAAAGCGGTACTTTACCAGCGAGTTCTCATAGGCCTGATTCTGATAGCCCAGCGTCAGGGCCGGGGTGCGCCGCGCCCGCACCAGGCTGATGCCCGACTGGCTCAGCGCCACGTTCTGGCCGTAGTAAGCCAGCGTGGGGCTCAAGGCCACGGCGGCGCTGTCCTGCTGGGGTAGCGTGCCCAGCAGCTCCGCGCCGGCGCGGGCCAGCTCGGGGCCGGTCTGGCGCAGGTCGGCATCGGCGGTGAGGTTGGCTTCCGGCTGCCCGAGCAGCAGGCCTAGGCGGCGCTGCGCCGAACGCTGGTCCACCACGGCCTGGTCGAGCTGATTGCGCACCTGCCGGGCTTCGGCCTCGGTGCTCACCCGCTGCAAGGCCGTTACCTCGCCGGCCTTGAACAGGCGGTCGGTGGCCACTTGCAACGCCCGAAACAGGCTGTCCTGATAAGTGAGCTGGCGCACCTGCGCCTCGGCAAACTGCAGGCTCAGGTAGGCTTGGCGCACGTCGCGCCGCACGGTGGCCCGGTTCACGTCGAGGCCCCGCTCGGCCAGGGTGATGCCGGCCTGCGCGGCCTGGGCCTGCCGGCGGTACACCGTGGGGAAATCAATGGTTTGCACCACGCCCGGGGCCCACCGCTCGCCCGTGGGCGCGGAAAACAGAAAGTCCGGGTTGGTGGGCGAGAAGCTGCCACGCTTCAGGGCGCGCTGCTCCGCGATTTCCTCAGCCGACTGGCGCAGGCGCGGGTGCCGGCGCAGGGCCTGCTGCTCGGCGCTGTCGAGGCGCACCACGACCTGCTGCGCCCCCGCCGGTCCGGCCAGCAGTACCAGCAGGAGCAGCAAGAGCCTGAACCGGCGCTGGCGAATGGGAAGATTGTTCATAAGCATGAGTTAGGCCGCTGGCCCCTCCGCCGGCAGCCGACGGAGGGGAGCGGGACACGAAGGGCGGCCCGGAGTCGGACCGCGCCGGTAGCTAGGATTTTTTGACCAGCGCCATGCCGCACTTCGGGCATTTGCCCGGCGCGGTGGCGGCCACTTCGGGGTGCATGGGGCAGGCGAAAGCCGCGCCCACGGCTTTGTGGCCGTGGGCCTCGTCCAGCTTGTCGAAGCGCACGGTCAGGGCTTTGCCATCGGCCGTGTTCAGCGTCACGATGGCCGTGCGCACCTTGGCCCCGGCGGGCAGCTTGGCCGTGAGGTGGTCGTCGCCGGCCAGGGCCAGCGGCACGGTCACGGTGGCATTGGTGGTCAGCTGCACCAGCACCGAGCCGCTCATGCCCTTGTTGGGCACGGCACTCATCTTGGCTCCCAGCAGGTAAAAAGCCAACTCGGTGGGCTGGGCCACCAGCTCCAGGTGGTAGGGGCTGGCCGAGCGCACCACGCCGCCGTGGGGGGCTACGTGAGCGTGGGTTTCGCCCGCCGCTATTTCGGCGTGCTGGGCGTGGGCGAGGGGCGCGGCGGCCAGCAAAGCCAGCGCGGCGAAGAGGGTGCGAAGCATTTTCATGGAGGACTGTAGCGGTGTATTTGGAGTGGGATTAGGCTTTTTTGACCAAATCCATCTCGCAGGTGGGGCACTTGCCGGGCTTGTTGCTGCGGCTGCCTTCGCAGCCCATCGGGCACTCGTACACGGCGGCCGAGGTCTTCATCTTGCCCTCGTTCTTGGTGTGCCAGTCCTTGAACTGCTGGATTTCCTTCTGCTGGGCGTCAATCATCATTTGCGCCATCTCCTTGAGCTTGCTGTCCTTGCCGTGGGCCAGCTCGGCTTTGGCCATGTCCACGGCGCTCTGGTGGTGCACCGTCATGAGCATGTTGAAGTTCATGTCGGGGTCCGCCACCATCTGGGGCATGTTTTTCATCATCCCGTCCATCGAGGCCTTCATCTGGGCGGTGAAGGGGTCGGCCGGGTCCTGGGGCTTGTAGTTGGTCGGGGCCGAGTCGAGGCGCTCGGCAATAGGCTCCATTTCGCCGATTTCCTTCTGCTGGTCGGCCTTGATTTTTTCGGCCATCTGGCGCATGGTGGCATCCTTGCCGTCGCGCAGCTCGATGTCGGCCATGGCCACCGCGCCCTTGTGGTGCTCCAGCATCATGTGGGCAAAGTCGTGGTCGGTGTTGCCCTTCATTTTCATGGCGTCCATCTTAGCCATCATGTCGTTCATGGAGGCCATCAGGGGCGAAGCGCCGGCGGCACCGTCCGCCATTGTCGAATGGTCCATGCCGGCCATGTCGCCGCCCGCAGCGGTGGTGTCGGCCGTGGCCGAGGTCGTCTCAGTAGCCGTGGAGTCGGCCGATTTGTCGGCGTTGCAGCTGCCCAGCAGCAGGGTGCCCGAACAGAGGGCGGCGAGGATAAATGCAGACTTTTTCATGGGGTTTGGGTTGGGATTGAAGGTGAAAAAATGAGGTGTATGGGCGCGGGCTAGGCCTTCACGTTGATGGTGAAGTCGCCGGTGTGAATCTGCCCGCCGTGGTTGAATTGCAGGAAAACGCGGTACAGGCCGGGCTTTTCGAAGTTGGTGTTGAAGCCGATGACCGGGCCCTTGTCGGCCTGGTCGTTGGGGTGCACGTGCAGGTAGCGCTCGGTGTCTTCGCTGATGACCACCACGTGGCCCAGCGCCCCGAGGTACTTATCCAGGTCCGTCACCGGCTGCCCATTCTTGCTCAGGCTGATTTTCATGCCCAGCAGCTGGCCAACTTTCAGCTCTTTGTCAAATGCGAGGGTAGCCTGATAGCCATTCTTGCTCCACTGCAGCTGGTCTTTGCTGAACTTGACGGGCGTGTACTTGGGGCCCTGCACGCTCACCACCTGGCGGCCGAGCTGGTGGCCGCTGCCGTCGGGCGTGTAGTCCTGAAACAGCACGTACTCACCGCCCTTGGGGAAGGTAAACGGTACTTTGTAGTTGCCATCAGCCGTGAACTCGGGGTGCTCATGGTCGAACACCGACAGGTCTTTGCGGACGATGATGAGGTGGATTTTCTTCTCGTGCACCACCGCCAGCGGCACCGGTGCTTTCTCGTTGCCGACTTCCTGCGGGGTATAGGTCAGCGTGGCGGGCTGGCCGGCCACCAGCTGCATGGGCTTCGGCTCGAACTGTATCTGGTAGCTTTTGCCGTTGCTCACCTGGTCGTTGTGGACCAGCTCCATGCCGCACTTGGGGCACTTCTCGCCGGGCTTGGTGCTGGTCACCTCCGGGTGCATGGGGCAGGCGTAGGTGTGGCCTCCGGCGTGCGCGGCCGTGCTGTCGGGCGCGGTGCCGGTGGGCGTGGTAACGGTGTTGGTGGCGCTGCTGCTGGACGAATCCGAGGAGCAGCTGGCAACGGTGAAAATGCTGGCAGCGGCCAGCAGCGGAACAAGAAAGCGGTTCATGAAAACGGGTATGGAATGGGAAATGCGGGGCCGAAAAGGCCGTTGGGGCCTACGCCTGCCACTGCTGCCAGAGCACGAAGCCCAGCGCGGCAGCCAGCCCGGCGTAGAGCAGGTAGGACAGCCAGCGACGGCCCGGCCCACGGGGGGGCGGCGCACCGGCCTCCTGACAGCAACTCTTCATTGCGGGGGAGGGAAAACCAGGAAAATAGGGGAAGGGGGCGCAGCTTAGCCACGCGAGCGAGCAAACGAAAAGGCCCGCCCCGGACATAGCATAGCTATGCCGGCGCGAGCCTTAGCGCGTCGGAAGAATCAGACAGTCAGCGACTGGATGAAAATGCGGATGTCGGGTATTTTGGGCTTGAGGTGCCGGGGCGGAACCAGGGCCACCGTAGCCGTGCGGTCCCACTTGCCAGCCAGGGGCCGGAAATGAAACTCGATAGCCGCCGGCAGTACAGCCGGGGCAGGCAGGAATAAGTGCTTCTGGGCGGGCGTCGTCAGCGAGGACAGCAGCGACGCCGATTTGTCCTTGCAGCAGTCGTGGCTGGTGCCCGGCTTGGTCGGGTGGCCGTGGCCGTGCTGCTTGGTCGAATGCTTCGCCACCGCGCCGTGGCCGTGGCAGCCCGGGTGCGCCGGCTTCTCGGCCTGGTGGTGGTCCATGGCCGCCATCGGCGGAGCCGGCGGCAGCGGATTGACCGTTGCGCACCAGCACTGCCCCACGAACACGTTGACGAAGACGAGCAGGAAGCTCGTCGCCAGCAAACGGCGGAAAGGGTACAGGCTACGGAACATAACGGGCATGAAGCAACCGCAAAATTAGACTTATCTCCTCAGAAGAGTAGAGCTGCTTCTTTACCCGCAATGCCGCGAAAGGGTTCCGGTGGTGGTTTGCGCAAGGTGGGCGCAGGTTGATAAAATGGCGTTACTGAGCAACTCAGGGCCATCAGCTTCCATTTTGGATACACCCTAGTCCGAGCGGAAAAGCAAAATTATGCAAGTTGCTGGCGTGATTTTATAAGCTGTTTGCTGGTAACTGCCTGATAAAGCCAAGGGGCATCAAAAATAATTCAGGGCCATTTTCCAAGTGGCAGGGTGGATTTCGTATTTATCTGTGAGAGGGGTTAGTAAGCTTAATTCTTGGTGCCCCCAATCAATAACTAAATTTTTTAACCCTTTACCCATGGCCTCTACGCCTACCTCTCCTTCGCTTTTACAAGAAGTCAAAACTCAACCTCTCAGTATTGCTACCGCAGCAATCCTCAAATCGACCATCCAGTTCTTTTACACGCACAAGGGCCGCATCGCCGCCTGCGGCAGCGGGGTGTTACTAACCTTGGATGGTCGGTATTTTGTGGTGACGGCGGCACACGTTATTGCCGGCAAGTATTACGAGACGTTCGTGATTCTGCCCCCGCACGAAGTCACCCTGGCCGGTGAGCTGCGCATTACCTCATTGCCTGCCTCTGGCAAACGGAAGGACGACAAAATAGACCTAGCTGCGTTGGAGCTGACCGACGAATCCCAACTTGCCCGCCTGCAGGAAGCCTACCACTTCCTAACCCTTTCGGAACTCTCCACGAGTCCCAGGCACCTGACGGATGTTTACCTGTCCGTTGGCTTTCCAGCGGCGAAGACCAGGTCTTTTGATGGCCAAGTGAAATCAGCACCGTACCCGCTGCAGACCCAATTAACAGGTGAATTTGATTATGCCCGGTCTGGGCTCCACCCGGCTATTCACCTCGTGCTCGACTTTACGGGCGACGTGCTGTCGGCCACCAATCCCCAGCCGCACAAGCGCCCCAAAATGGAAGGCATCAGCGGCAGCGGCCTCTGGGATACGGGCAACTATCTGCTGCACGACCCTGCCCTGGAAAAGAAGCTGGTGGGCATCGTAACCGAAGAGTTGACGCTCAACCGAAAGAAGTACCTGCTTGTGACCCGAACCACCGTGCTGCTGGAGTTTTTACGCCAGAGCTTCGGCTTGCAAATTCCCGTTTCCACGACCGTTAAGGTAAACTTGGGGTCTGCCCGGTGGCGCTACGCTGAATGGCAGGCAAAACAGGCTGCCAAGGATGGTGGTACGGCGGTATAGGCCGTCAAATTATGCAATTCTGCGGCGGTATTTAGTACTAACTTCGCCATGGGGTAGCCGTTCCTTTGTAGCGTGATTCTGGGCTTTCGCCAGCTGGCCGAACCGCCCAAAAACCACTCCCTACGCTACTTTTTATGGAACCTGCCACTAAAACCGAAACCCTCGACATCGAAGGCATGACCTGCGCCTCGTGCGCGTCCTTCGTCGAGAAGTCGCTCAGCCGCACGCCCGGCGTGCAGCGGGCGATGGTCAACTTTGCCACCGAGAAGGCCACCGTGGACTACGTGCCCACCCAGGCCTCTCCGGCTACGCTGAAGGAAGCCGTTATCAACGCCGGCTACGGCGTGGTGGAGCGCGCCCCCGATACCAGCGCCGCCGAGCGCAGCGCCGAAATCGATTGCCAGAAAGCCCTGGCTTACCAGAAGCTCAAGCGCCGCTTCTGGGTGGCCGTGGGGCTGGCCGTCATCATCATGCCGCTGAGCATGCTCATGCTCTGGCCGGCGATGATGGCGCGCGTCAACATGCAGTGGCTCAACTATTCCCTGCTGCTGCTCACGCTGCCCGTGCTGCTCTACAGCGGGCGCGAGTTCTACGTGTCGGCCTGGAACGGCTTCAAGCACCGGGCCGCCAACATGGATACGCTGATTGCCGTGGGCACCGGCGCGGCGTTTCTGTATAGCCTGGCGGCGACGGTGGTGCCTGGCTTCTTCACCAGCCGGGGCCTGATGCCCGAGGTGTACTACGACACGACGGCCACCATCATTGCCCTGATTCTGCTGGGCAAGGTGCTGGAGCTGCGGGCCAAGACCCAGACCTCGGCCGCCATGCGCAGCCTCATCGGCCTGCAAGCCAAAACCGCCTGCGTGGTGCGCCCCGATGGCGCGGAGGTCGACGTGCCCATCGAGCAGGTGCAGCTGGGCGACCTGGTGGTGGTGCGGCCCGGCGAGAAGGTGGCCACCGATGGCCTCATCACCGAAGGCAGCTCGGCCCTGGACGAGGCCATGCTCACGGGCGAGAGCCTGCCGGTGCAGAAGCAGGTGGGCGACCCCGTGTTCGGGGCCACGCTCAACAAAACCGGCTCCTTCCGTTTTCGCGTGACCAAAGTAGGGGCCGATACCATGCTCTCGCAGATTGTGAAGCTGGTGGAAGATGCCCAGGGCAGCCGCGCCCCCATTCAGCGACTGGCCGATAAGGTCAGCGCCATCTTCGTGCCCACGGTGGTGGTCATTGCCATTCTCACGTTCGTTATCTGGTTTGATTTGGCCCCGGCGGGCACGCGCCTGCCGCTGGCGCTGGTCAACTTCGTGGCCGTGCTCATCATTGCCTGCCCCTGCGCGCTGGGGCTCGCCACGCCCACGGCCATCATGGTCAGCACCGGCAAGGGGGCGGAGCATGGCGTGCTGGTGCGCAACGCCGAGGCGCTGGAAAAAGCCTACCAGGTAAACACCGTGCTACTCGACAAAACCGGCACCATTACCAAGGGCGAGCCCGCCGTGACGGACTTCTGGACGCTGCCCGGCCAGGAGGCCGCCCAGCTGCTGCCGGTGGTGGCCGCCGTGGAGCGCCAGAGCGAGCACCCACTGGCCGAGGCCGTGGTGCGCCACGCCGACGCCCAGGGTGCCGCCAGCCTGACCGCCACCGGCTTCCGGGCCGTGGAGGGCAAAGGGGCCGCCGCCACCGTAAACGGCCAGGCCGTGCTGATTGGCAACCGCCGCCTGCTGGCCGACGAGGGCGTAAGCCTCTCCCCTACCCTGATAACCCAGGCCGAGCAGTTGCTGAGCCAGGCCAAAACCGTGCTCTACATTGCCGTGGCGGGCCAGGCCGTGGGCTTGGTGGGCGTGGCCGATACCGTGCGCGACACCTCGGCTGCCGCCATTAGGAAGCTCCAAGCGCTGGGCATCGAGGTGGTGATGATGACCGGCGACAACCCCGAAACGGCGGCCCAGGTGGCCGGCCAGGTCGGCATCACGCGCTACTTCGCCGAGGTGCTGCCCCAGGACAAGGCCGGCAAGGTGAAGGAGCTGCAGGGCGAGGGCCGCACCGTGGCCATGGTCGGCGACGGCATCAACGACGCGCCGGCGCTGGCCCAGGCCGACATCGGGCTGGCCATCGGCTCGGGTACCGACGTGGCCATGGAAGCGGCCGGTATTACGCTCATGCGCTCCGACCTGAACGGCGTGGTGACGGCCATCGAGCTGAGCCGCCAGACCATCCGCACCATCAAGCAGAACCTGTTTTTCGCCTTCATCTACAACACGCTCGGCATTCCCGTGGCGGCCGGGCTGCTCTACCCCTTCTTCGGCATCCTGCTCTCGCCCATGCTCGCGGCCGGGGCCATGGCCCTCAGCTCGGTATCGGTGCTGACCAACTCGCTGCGCCTGCGCAGCTTCGACAATCATTAATTCCGCTTTCCTATGGATACGCCCGCCATTTTGGTAACCGTCGGCGGCCTGGCCCTCGCCGGGTTTGTGCTGTGGTACTTCTTTTTCTCGGCCCGCCAGACGGCCAGCGCCGTGTCTTCCTCGGGTGGCGTGCAGGAGGTAGCCATCACCGTGAAGGGCGGCTACTCGCCCGACGTGATTGAGGTGGAGCGCGGCAAGCCCGTGCAGTTGAGCTTCTACCGCGACGAGGAAAACAGCTGCTCCGAGGAGCTGCTGATGCCGGATTTCAGCATTCGCCGCGACCTGCCCGCTTTCAAAACCACGCTGGTGGAGCTGCTGCCCAAAGAAGCCGGGACATTTACCTTCACCTGCGGCATGGGCATGCTGCGGGGTAGCTTAGTGGTGAAATAATGCCGCATCCCATGAAAGCCGACGTCAGCATTGCCCACGTCCTGCCCCCGCCCGGTTCGCACCGGCTGCTGATTAAGAACATGGTGTGCCCGCAGTGCATCCGGGTGGTACGCGAGGAGCTGACGGCGCTGGGCCTGCACGTTCACCGCGTGGCGCTGGGCGAGGCCGACGTGTCCACGCCCGACGGCGCGGCTCCCGACTGGGCAGCCATCCGGGCCAGCCTGCAGGAAGCTGGGTTTGAGTTGCTGGAAGACCCCCGCGACCAGCTCGTGGACCGCATCAAAACCCTGCTGGTGGCCCTGATTCACTACCCGCCGCCCGGCCCGCGCCTGCTCAATTACTCGGATTATCTGGTCGAGCACCTGAGCAAGGATTACCACTATCTTTCCCATTTGTTCTCCGCTTCCGAAGGCCTTACGATTGAGAAATTCATCATCCGCCAGAAGGTGGAGCGCGCCAAGGAGTTGATTGGCTACGGCGAGCTGCCCATTGCCGAAGTGGCCCAGCAGCTGGGTTACAGTAGCCCGGCGCACCTCTCGCGGCAGTTCCGGCAGGTGACCGGCCTCACCCCCACCGAGTTTCAGCGCCTGGGCCCCGCGAGCCACGCCCGCCGCAGTCTGGACTCGCTGATTTAAGCAAACCCGGCTGCTGTCTTATCGAATATCGCCCAAACTACCTCGTGCAAGTGCTGTTGGTCTTGTTCCGGGAAAATGAAGGCATCCGTCATTCCCAGCTGTGGTAAACGTTCTCGCAAATGAGGGAGTAGGGATTTGTGAATGTTAAAGCAGTGCGAGTATAAGTGGTTGGCTTCGGGGTTATCTTGGATAACCTGTTCGTGCACCACATGCTCCATGGGCTCGGTAGATGAGCTGTTCCAGGCAAAGACACCTTTTTGATTGATGACGTTGGGGTTGTTTTCCAAGCCGATACGAACAAAATCGTCGCCCTGGTCTGAGAAATAAGAATTGGGAATCCGTTTGAGGTGTTTTACCTGGCAGAAGTAATTGGTGAGCCCGCCACCCGGAAAAGAGGCCCGGGCCCATCGTAGTGCGGCAGCATCGTCGTTGGCAAAGTTGTTCATGTTCTCGTCCGAAAACGTGGGCGAAAAGCTCGCCATAATGCCCCGACGCTCTTTCAACGCTTCCACATTGGCCTGAAACACTTCCTTAATCAAGGGCAGGTTGCCCTCAATACTCATGGCCACCATTTCCCGCAGGCCAGCCTGAGCAAAACCTTGCTCCTCGATATAATATACACTCACGTAGTTGTCTATTTCCCGGGCGGGCGTAGGCTGGGCATCGGTGGCGCCCATCGCCGCAAAGTAAAGTGCCACTGGAAAGCTATAGGTCCAGTCCAGTAAGGGAGTGGGGCAGCTGTAATGCTGCAAAATGCTCAGCACGCTCACGTCGTTGCCAGCATCTCCCCCATTGGTTTCAATGTACTTTGCCAGGAGGCCACCGCAGTACAGTCGGGCGTTATCCATCAGCCGCTCTAAAAACAGTTGGTGGTCGGTGGGCTTCGTTTCGCGCTTATTCAGAATCCAGTTCCGCTGCATCGAGCTATACAGCATAAACTTAGCTTCGTTTATCCCCCGAAACAGGTGGTCGGTTTTGGGGGTGAACTCCGAAATGAGAGCTTCCAGCTCGGCCGGCGTATCAATGCGCTGTTGGTCAAAGTAATTGTTCTTCTGAACGAAAGACCCGTACATGGATAGGTGCTCGGGATGCAGCAACGGCGGTAGTTGCTGACTACCGTAGAGTGCATTTGCTAGGGCGCGCACCCGGGAAGTCAGCGTTTGAGGATTGACATGGCCGCTGCCATCAGGCATTTCCCGCACCTGTGTTATTTCCCTTACTAGCTGAGCGTCGCGGAGGGTAGCCCAACCGCCACTCTGCCCCCACTCCCACAGAATCTTTATCTTTTCGTCAAGTAAGCTTTGTTCGTCAGTAGGTTCCATAAGTTGATGTAAGGCGGCTGCACGAAGGTAACCAAGTCATGGAAAGCAGGTTTCCGAACCAAAGTAGTGCCTCCAAATGCCATGGAATAGGCTGCTTAGGATAGAAATTATGCAAGTCTGCGCAGGCATCTTGTAAATCCAGTGGTACAGCAGGCCGTTTTAGAAATCAGGAAAAATTCACCACGACCTGATATTATGAAAAAGCTAT
Organism: Hymenobacter aerilatus; assembly: GCF_022921095.1. Classification (NCBI taxonomy): domain Bacteria; kingdom Pseudomonadati; phylum Bacteroidota; class Cytophagia; order Cytophagales; family Hymenobacteraceae; genus Hymenobacter; species Hymenobacter aerilatus. The sequence continues at coordinate 54,439 of NZ_CP095054.1, read as the reverse complement.
TTCGCCTTCCCCTGCTGGCCCTTTTGCTGGCTTCCGTTTCCCTCGTTTCCTCGTGCAGCAAAGACGACTCGGATAGCCTGAAAGTGCAGGCGCACGACCAGAACACCATGATGACACTCATGCACGACATGATGAAGAAGATGGATGCCATGATGAAAACCCAGGACCCCGACCAGGACTACTCCATGATGATGGTGATGCACCACCAGGGTGCCATTACGATGGCCCAGGAGGAATTGAAAAATGGCAAGGACAACCAGATGCGGGACCTGGCCACCCGCATCATTGCCGCGCAACAGGCCGAGATTACGCAGTTTAACGCGTTTCTGGCGGGGCACCGGGTGGAGACGCCACTCGTGCCGGCGTTTAACACGCGCCAGATGATGGCCATGGATAAGATGATGCGCGCCAACGACCTGCGCGTTATCACCGGCAATACCGACCGCGATTTTGCCCAACTTATGCAGGACCACCACCAGAGCGCCATCGAGACGTCGCAGGCGGATTTAGACCTTGGCCGTCACACCGAAACCAAAGCCTTGGCGCGGCAGATAATTGACGAGCAAATGATGGAAATAAAGGAGATGCAGGAGTGGCTGCTGACCAACAAAGGCTACTAATGTCCTCCCTCCTTTCACCTAAAAAGCAGCGGGCTAGATAGCCCGCTGCTTTTTAATTTACGCCATTACCCAATGGAAATGCACAATACTCCCTGGGCTCCGGAATGGCTGCTGTGGGTCTGGTTCGGCCTCACACTGTTATCCGTGGCCTACGTTGCCTGGGACTTGTTTACCAGCACCCCGGAAATGAAAGTGATGAAGTGGGGCTGGGTGCTGGTCACCCTCTACACCGGGCCGGTGGGGCTGCTGGTGTACTGGTTTTCGTGCCGCGAGCCCTCGCCCGGCACCCACGAGACGTTCGTGGCCCCGCTCTGGAAGCAGGCCGTGGGCTCGACGATTCACTGCGCCGCCGGCGACGCCACCGGTATCATCGTGGCTGCCGCCATCACTGGCTACTTTGGTTTGAACATGGGCACCGATATCTGGATTGAGTACGCCGCCGGCTTCTTTTTCGGACTATTCATCTTCCAGGCCCTGTTTATGAAGGACATGATGAGCATGAGCTACGGGCAGGCCGTGCGCAGTTCGTTTCTGCCGGAGTGGATGTCGATGAACGCCATGATGGCCGGCATGCTGCCCACGATGGTACTACTCATGACCCGCGACATGCGGGCGATGGAAGCCACCTCGCCCTGGTTCTGGGCCTCGATGTCGGCCGCTACGCTCGTGGGCGTCGTGGTGGCCTACCCCGTCAACTGGTGGCTGGTCAAGCACCAACTCAAGCACGGCATGGGCACCGAGCGGGCCCTGGGCAAGGGCGGGGCCCCGGTTGCCGCAGAACATCAGCACGCCGGGATGGTCATGGCCGGCATGACGCACGCTATGCCTCCAACAGCGCCCAGTTCGCCCGCCGGCCCCCCCATGCCAAGAATGCGCATGGAAGGCGACGGCCAGGTATCGGCCGGGCGCAAAGCCCTGGTAACGGTGCTTACCCTGCTCATGCTGGCGGCGGGCTACTACGTGGCGGCCCGGTACGGGGACCTCGCTATGCGGCCCGGCCAGCCGATGAGCATGCCGGAAATGTCCATGCCTGGGATGACGCATTAGCCCGCAACGGCAACCCGGACGACGGATTTTGGGTGCGGCGGCTTGCGGACCCCGGGGTTCTGCGCATCTTCGTGATTCCAATTATCCCGCCCCATTATATGTCTGCCGCGCTACCGCCCCTTATTCAGCAATACAAAGCTGATTCCGAGTCCGTTTACAACACCTGGTTCATCAATAACGAGGAGCGCTTGAAGGCCTTCCGCTCCATTCGGCGCGGGGTGCAGCAGGTGGTCAAGGACATCAAGGCGGGCAGCTTCGGCAACGATTTTAAGGGCACTTCGCTCGAATTCGTGCTCGGCGTCATCAGCGAGCAAAAGCAGGTGTTCCAGGGCGCGGCGCACCCCTTCTACTGGAAGCCCAAGCTGCGCATCCCCGACATATACGAGCACGAAGACAACAAGCGCGCCTTCGGCCAATTCTTGGAAAGCTGCCTGGCGGCCACTACCGAGCAGCAGCTGCTGCGCGAAATCGACATTCTGGACCGCCGCAAAATCAAGGGGCTGGGGCCGGCCGTGGCTAGTATCCTCTATTTCCTGCACCCCACGCTGATGCCACCCTGCAACACGGCCATCGTCAACGGCTTCAACGCCCTGTTTGGGGAGAAAATCAAGCTGGGCTCCTGGTCCGAGTACCTGCGGATGCGCGACCGGCTGCGCGACCTTAATCAGGAGCACCGCCAGCACCTGAGCCTCGACTACGGCGCGCTGAGCGGGCTGCTTTTCGACGTGGGCGTGAAGAAGATGATTGCCGGCGACCAACAATTTGCCACCGACGAGGACCGCGACAAGTACCAGCAGCAGGCCCAAAAGCGCCACAAGGAGGTGCAATCCGAGGCGCAGGAGGAAAACCAGCACACCGAGATGCAGCATCACCTGCTGCGCGTGGGCAAGGCCCTGGGCTGCGACGTGACCACGGCCATCAACGACCGCAACCGTCTTTGCGGCGGCCAGAAGCTCTCCTTTCTCTGCCTCGACCAGCACCCCGAACTGCCCGTGCCGGCCGAGGTGGCCAGCACCATCCGCCTCATCGACATCGTGTGGTTCGCTCCCGGCACCAACCGCGTGGTAGCGGCCTTTGAGGTGGAGAAAAGCACCAGCATCTACAGCGGCATCCTGCGCCTGACGGACTTGGCGTTCTCCATGCCCGAGCACGAGACGGCGCTCTATCTTGTGGTGCCCGATGCCCGCGAGAAGGAAGTGCAGGCCCAGCTCTCGCGGCCGGCCATCCGGGCCGCTGGCGCTACCATCCGCTACATCCTGTTCTCGGAGTTGCGCCAGCACTGCGAGGCGCTATGCAAGTTTGGTGATTCGCCGGCGGCCATGCTGAAAATTGCGCGCTCGGTGTGAGGGACCGTGTCTGTACTTTAGTAGAATATTAAGAGTTGGCTTGACTTTTTATGGCCGAGTATCTGTATCTATGGTTGGTGTTGCTCGGATTTCTGGTCGGATTGGGGCTATTAGCAATTCGAAAAAACCGGCTTGATAAGCAGCTGGCGCAGGAAAAGAGTAGCCTTTACAAGGATTACCAAACCAGGAATTCCGAGTTAAACGTCCGGGAGAAAATACTCGACAAGCGGGCCGCTGATGTGGCTCGATTGGAAAAAGTGTTAACCGAGAAAAGCAAAAGCTTTCCTTGGCTGGCTGGTGCAATTGCGGACCTGGTCTTGCTTAACAACAATCAGGTTGCTGACTATTTGGCCTTTAAGCCCCGGCCGGCCAAGTCCTCTGCCCAGGCAGTGCGCGAGGTAGGGAAAGAGAAACGTATTCTGGCTGCTCAGTTGAAACACCTGCAATACGTTATCAACCAGTACGAAGGCCTGTTTCCATTTCTGACGGAGTTTCGCGAAGGAGAAATGGAGGAGGCGCTCCTGGAAATAAAGGATACACATGGCGAGCAAGCACCGCAGGAGGCCGACCCGGTGAGTGTTTTTCTGACGGCTGGAGAATATAGCAGTCTCTCCACGACCGAGCGGAACCAGCGGGCCTTGGAGCGATATATGCAGGGCCGGAAAAGCCCTTACCAGTTGGGCCGTGACTACGAGCGATTTGTGGGGTATTTGTATGAGTGCGAAGGCTATACCGTAACCTATTTTGGGATTGAGAATGGCAAGGAAGACTTGGGAAGAGACTTAATCTGTCGTAAAGACGGCAACACCCTAATCGTGCAGTGCAAGTACTGGAGCAAGCACAAGCTCATTCACGAAAAGCATATCAACCAGCTGTTTGGTACCACCGTCAAATTCTACCTGGACTCAGCGCAGAAAAAGTTAGTTGAACAGCAGCTTCACCTTTTTCCGCAGTTACTTTCCGCCAGTAACATTCTGGGGGTGTTTTGCACCTCCACTGATTTGTCGGATACGGCCCGCAAGTTTGCCCAAGCTTTGGGCATCCAGGTGCGGGAGCAGGTCAGGCTGGGCGCTTTTCCGATGATAAAATGCCACATCAGTCCGGCAACGGGTGAACGGATTTATCACCTGCCATTTGACCAGATGTATGACCGAACCAAGCTGGATAAAGCAGGCGAGTTTTATGCCTTGACGGTAGCGGATGCTGAGGCTAAGGGCTTTAGAAGAGCTTGGCGGTGGCGTGGGTAGTTAACTGCACCCTGTTGAAGATTGCGCGAAACGTGGGGAGTAAACTTGGCTGATAATTGCTCAGGGTTTCGAATGTCGCTAAAGGAATTAGGCGATAAAGTCAAATAAGAGCTCAGTGAGCTTTTCTACTTGGTTTTGAGCTTGCATCACACTGTACATCTGCATGATGGTTTCCAAGTGCGTTTTGCTCATGCAGGCAACGTAACGCGTGGAATAGTGAAGGGTAGCCAGGTCCTTCTGGATAGTGAAAATTGGGCTTTTAATCCGCTTCTGGGCCCCGTGCTTGTAAATAAACGTGTCGGTAGCGCTTAGCGGAAAGATGAAGTCTTCTAATTTGCTATAGTCAGCATTGGGCCTTTCCAGCACGGGGCAGTCTCCAATCACGGAGGGAAACCGTTCATCGGGCTGCGAGTGAATAAACCAGTTGGCGTGAATGTCGGTAAGCTTGTTCTCGTCAAACAACGGCAGCAGAGGCAACAATATTCGCTTGGCCTCTTTGATAGCATCCGAATCCACCAACTGGTTCAGCGCATTCAGGTCGACTGGGTTAGCTTGGTCGATGGGCCGGATTTCAGCTTTTAAGTCGGCCAGGCTCAACTCCTCTTTCAGTCGGCCAAACTGCGGGTCGCTCGCCGGTATGCGCCATTTAAGGGAGCTGGCCAGCGCAACAATGCTCACCACTGCTTCGAGAGAAGCTTTTCGGGAGAGAAGGACATTTTGCAAATCGGCGGCGGCCTTGTCATCCAAAGCTGCATACAAGGCCTCCAGATGGTCTTTGGGCTGGCCGTGGAAGAGAACCGTATTCCGGTCCATCTCAAAGAATATAGCCTTTGGGCTTTGCCGCTGCTTGGCTATTCTACCCGTCTGCTTATCAAGCAAGTAGAGCATTCCATCCGCATCCGCGAAATTCTTAATGAGGAATTGGGGAATGTAGTGGTGTCGGCGTGATACCTGCATCAGTGGTGGGCAACAATTAAAATAAAAAAGCGACTCCAATTTCGGAGCCGCCTTTTTACTGACAAAAGACAGAGTAGAAGTAGTGCTATTTGCCTCCCTTCTCTTTTCGCACGCCTTTGAAGGGCGTACCATCTTGCTTCACGTCCATGAACTGGCCGTTGGTGGTGTTCCGCTTCACGTATTGCTCCGTGACGGGGTTGAAAACTTGCGAACGGTCGCGCACTGCGCCGTTGCGGTGGCCGTCGCCGGCCGGTTTGTTCGTTGCCATATAGCAGGGCGAGAGGGAAAAACTCTCTTTACCTCAACGGTGAGTTTGAACGAAGAATTCCGCGTAAGGATTCACTGGCATAAATACTTATTATTCAGATGCTTTGAGTTGTCTTGAACTGCGCCTGAACGAAGTCGTGGGCATAGGCTTTCACCTGGTCGCGCACCGCGCGAAACTGCCCCATAATTTCCTCCTCGCTGCCAGTAGCCTTGGCCGGGTCGGGAAAGTTGTGGTGCAGCTTCTTGGCCGACGACGGAAACACTGGGCACACCTCGTTGGCGTGGTCGCACACAGTCAGCACGTAATCGAACGGCACGGCGGCGTACTCATCGATGTGGTTGCTAGTGTGATGCGAGATATCCACCCCGTCCTCGGCCATTACGCGCACGGCGCGGGGATTAAGCCCGTGGACTTCTACGCCGGCGCTGTAGACGGCGGCCCGCTCGCCTAGCTCTTGGGCGAGGTAGCCGTGCAGCAGCTGGCTGCGGCAGGAGTTGCCGGTGCAGAGCACCAGCACGTTTTTCTTACCAGACATGAGCAGGGAAAAAAGCAGGGGAAGAGTTACGCGGCCGAAGCCACCGTTTTGCCGTCGTACCAGCGGCGGCGGAACCAGAAGGCCAGGTTAACCAGCGCAATCAGCGCCGGCACCTCAATCAGCGGGCCGATAACTCCGGCGAAGGCCTGGCCCGAGTTCAGGCCAAACACCCCAATGGCCACGGCAATGGCCAGCTCGAAGTTATTGCCGGTGGCCGTGAAAGCAATGGAGGCATTCTCAGCGTAGTCGGCCCCTAGATACTTGCCGGCCGCGAAACTAAGCACGAACATGATGCCGAAGTACAGGGCCAGCGGCAGGGCGATGCGCAGCACATCGAGCGGCACCTGCACGATGGTTTCGCCCTTGAGGCTGAACATGACCACGATGGTGAGCAGCAGCGCCACCAGCGTAATGGGGCTGATGGCCGGGATGTAGACGTTCTCGTACCATGCGTCGCCTTTCAGCCGGCGCAGGACGGTGCGCGACAAAAAGCCCGCCGCGAACGGAATGCCCAGGTAAACGAGTACGCTCCGGGCAATGTCCCAGATGCCGATGTTCACCGCGTAGCCCTTCAGGCCAAAGTAAGGCGGCAGCACGGTGATGAACAGCCAGGCCAGCACCGAATAAAACAGTACCTGAAAGATGGAATTCAGGGCCACCAGCCCGGCGGCGTACTCGCGACTGCCATCGGCCAGGTCATTCCAGACCAGCACCATGGCAATGCAGCGGGCGATGCCGATGAGAATCAGGCCCATCATGTATTCGGGCTTGTCGGGCAGCAGCCAGATGGCCAGGAAAAACATGAGCAGGGGGCCCAGAATCCAGTTTAGGAACAGCGAGAGGCCGATGATGCGCGTGTTTTTGAAGACCGTGGGCAGCTGCTCGTACTTGACCTTGGCCAACGGCGGGTACATCATCAGAATCAGGCCGATGGCCAGCGGTACGTTCACCGTGCCCACTGAGAAGTAGTTGATGGCCCCGTTGATGCCGGGCACAAAGTAGCCCAGGCCGACGCCCAGCGCCATGGCCAGGAATATCCAGAGCGTGAGGCCCCGGTCGAGGCCAGAGAGTTTCTTTTCAGCCAGCGCGGCGGGGGCCGGGGCGGCGGGCAGGGGTTGATTCAGGGTTGTCATAGAAAATAGTGAATTAAGCGACCCCGACGGAGGAGCTGCGCCGCTCCATCTGCACCGTGTTGCGCCACACGCCGTGGTGCTGGCCAATCCGTTCGCGGTGGCCGATGACGCGAAAACCTGCCTGAGTATGCAGGCCAATGCTGGCGCTGTTTTCCTCGAAGGTGCCAGCTTGCAGCGTCCAGATGCCTTGGGCCTCCGAGTCCGCAATCAAGACCTGCAGCAGCTGCCGGCCGACGCCCTGCCCACGGGCGTCGGCGGCGATGTAGATGCTGAGTTCGGCCACCCCGCCGTACACGCAGCGGCTCGACACCGGCGAGAGCGCAGCCCAGCCCAGCACCATGCCGGTGTCATCGACGGCGACCAGGCGGCTGTGGGCCAGGTGCGCCCGGTCCCAGGCCTCCCATTCGGGGGCCTGCGTTTCAAACGTGGCGTTGCCCGTGGCAATGCCTTGCTCGTAGATGGCACGCACGGCGGGCCAGTGGGTTTCCGCGAGTGGTTGAATGGTCATCGGGTTGGTAGCTTAATAGGCTTTGCGCAGCATGTCGGCGTATTCGTTCGGCAGCGGGGAGGCCTCCACGGCCTGGGCGGCTTTCTCCACGTCGTATTCGACCCGAATAAGTTCCGTGCGCACGCTGCCAGGGTCCGTGAGCTTCGTGTTTTCGTCGAGGTGCAGCAACTGGTAAGCCGCGCGTGGGTCACCGTCCTTGGGCTTGCCCACCGAGCCGATGTTGAGGGCGTGGCGGTAGCGGGTTTCGCCTTCCACTTCGTAGGCGAAGGTGCGGTGGTAGGGCTTGTGAGTATGCCCGAATAGCATAATATCGGCGTTGGCCTCGGCCAACACCCGCAGAAAGCTGGCCTCGGGCCGGTCCTCAAACAGGTACTCATTGATTTTGCGCGGCGAGCCGTGCACCATCAGCAGGTTCAGGGTGCAGGGCTCCTCCTGAAACTCCAGCCGCATGTGTTTGGGTAGCAGGCGCAGGTAGCGCCGCTCCTCGTCGCCCATGATATGGTTAGTGTAGGCAATGCTTTGCGCGCCCAGGTCCTTTTCGGTGTCGGTTTTGTAAGCGCAGCCGCAGTTGCTACTGGCCAGCCCGATGCCCTGGTCGTAGTTACCGGCCAATGTGGGGATGCCGCGGCGGCGCACCTCATTCACCACTTCGTTGGGCCAGGGCGCGTAGCCCACCAAATCGCCCAGGCAGAAAATCATGTCGGGCCGGCGCTGCTCCATATCGGCCAGCACCGCTTCCAAGGCCGGCAGGTTGCCGTGCACGTCGGAGAAAAAGGCAATTGTCATCGAAATCGGGCGGAATGGATTGGGGGATAAGTCAAGCGGCGTGACCCGGGAGGGCCGCGCCGCGTGGTCATTTTAGCAGCACCCGCCGCCCGGCGTGCAGCCGCCGGCCGTTTGCAGCTGGGGCAGCGCGAACTGCTGGGCCGCCGGAATGCCGCAGGCATCCTGGGCCAGGCAGGCCGTCTGCTTGGGCATGAGCACGAAATCGGTGCCGTCGAAGGTCAGGCCGAACTTGCCGATGGTGGCCTGCTGGTACTCTACTTCAATGTCCAAGTCTTCCTGTCCCAGGATTTTCTCCGACAGCTTCAGGATGTGCAGGAATTTCTGGGGGGCTAGGCGGTGGTCATAATCACCGGCCTCCCAGAGCTGGAAGTTGGCCACGGTTTCTTGGCGCTCCACGCCGCCGCAGTCGATGAAATGCTTGCTCACCAGGCCCACTTCCGTGACGTGGAAATGGGAAGGCAGGTACTCGCCCGTGGGCAGGCGGAAATTAATGGCTTCTACTTCGGTCAGGGCCTGCTTGATTTCAGAGATTTTCATGGCGTTGCTTCGTAAAATGGTAAGGGTTAAAGTGAGGATGGTTAGCAGGCGCAGGCATCATCGGGGCCGCAAACGGCGCCGCTCGTGGCCTCGATGAAAAAGGCGGTGAACTGCTGGTGCACCTGTTGCAGCAGCTCGGTATTGAGGCAGTAGCAGACCGTGAGGCCGTCGATTTCGCCGCGTATCAAATCCAGCGCCTTCAACTCCTGCAAGTGCTGAAATACGGTGGTGCGGGACAGGGGCAGCTCGGCGGCGATGTCGCCGGAGATGCAGGTCTTTTTGCTGGCCAGGAACTGGATGATGGCCACTCGCGCCGGGTGGGCCAGGGCCTTGGCCACGCGGGCTAGGTGCTGCTGCTCTTCGGTGAAGGCGGCGGTTTTAGCGTAGGTCATGAGGATGAATCGGGGAGTGCGTTGGGAATAGATGCTGGCGCGGCAGCCGTGGCGGCCAGCAACTGGGCGAGCAGGATTTCGGCCCGCTGGTAGGCGCGCTGTTCGGCCGCTTTCAACCGCTGCTCGCCGCCGCCGCCGGGTTGGCCGTTGTAGCTCTGGGTCTGGAGCCGCAGGCCTTCCAGGACGAGGCATTCGGTGCGCAGCACCCGTTCGAGCACCACGCGTAGCAGGGGATGAACCAAGGTATCCGCGTTGGAAGACATAGCAGTCAGGAGCAAAGCCGGAAGTATGTCGCAAATATACGACATAGAATGACGTAAGTTTACGACATAGCTAAAATATTTCTTCCTGGGCGGAAAACGAGCTGTATTAAGGCATTGCTGGCGGCGCGAGCCCATTGGGCCAGGCTATGCAGGAGTTCGCTGCGCTACCGTGCTACGCACCGCTCCCGTTGGTCGCGTTCTTCCTATCCTTCTCGCAAAAAAATCCTCCCACCGGCCCGGCCCAGGCAGCGGCGCTTACTCGGGGGCGGGGCCGGCTCTCCGCTACTCCCGTTGGTCGCGGCGGAATGCCGGCCCCGCCCCCGGTGCGCTTTGCAGCCCCGCCCGGGCCTCCCTCCTTTTTTAATGGCTGCTGGCCGAACCGGCAAGGGTCGGTACCGCCAGCGCAGTGCTTGAGCCAGCGAGCCGCTGGCAAAATCAATATGGAACAAAGGGGAAGGAGGGTTTAAGCGGCCAAAGCGGGCAGTTGATTTTGGTGAAATATTGTTGTCTTTTTAGCAACAAAAACACTCAAAAATGCGTTTAATAGGATAAGCAAGTGGTTGTTCACTATCATCTTAGCCCCGTCAGACGTCATGCTTAATCCTGAATTCTTTCCTACCCCGGCCGCCGTTATTCAGCGCATGCTCGAACCGTTTTTCAATCCCGCTCCTACCGGCGACGAAGCCGAGAGCGGCGACCGGTACCGCCGGTACAACCCGGCCGCGGCAGCTTTGCGCAAGCTTACTATCCTGGAGCCCAGCGCCGGCAGCGGGGCCATCGTGGACGAGCTGACGGCCTGGCTGGACCGCGAGGACTACCACAGCCGCAGCGGCAAGCAAAACGTGTATTGCTGCGAAGCCGACCCCGACCTGCGTGCCGTGCTGCACGACAAGGGCTACAAAGTCATTGCCAACGACTTCCTGAGCTACCGGGGCGACCATTTTATCGATTTGATTGTAATGAACCCGCCCTTTTCCAACGGCGACCGGCATTTGCTCAAGGCTTGGGACGTGGTAGCCGCCGGCGGTGACGTGGTGTGCCTGCTCAACACCGAAACGCTGGCCAACCCCTACACCGAAACCCGGCAGCTGCTGGCCCGCCTCATCGAGGACCACGGCACCAGTGAGGAGCTGGGGGCCGTTTTTGCTGAGGCCGAGCGCCCCACCAACGTAGGGGTGAGTATGGTTCGGCTGCACAAGCCCGCCAAGGCCGACCGCCTCACGTTTGAGTTCAGCAGCCGGGGCCGCCGGGGGCCGGAGCTAAACGAAAACCTCTTCGCTAATGCCGTGGCCACCCGCGACGTTATCGGCAACATGGCGGCCGAATACGAAGGCCTGAAAGCGCAGTACGCCGCTTACCTCCAAGCCCGTGAGGGCATGAAGTTCTACGCCAAAAGTCTGCTGCGCAACGACTACCAGGACGTGCTTAAACTGGCCGAGGCCAGCTTGGAGCGCGGCAGCCTGCGCACGAGCTACAACAACTTCGCCGACGAGATGAACCAGCAAATCTGGGGGCTGGTACTCGATAAGGTGAACATTCAGAAGCTGATGACGGCCGACGTGCGCCGCAACTTCGCGGCCTTCAGCAAAGCCCAGGGCTACCAGGAATTCACCCACGAGGCAGTGGCTGAGCTGGTGGCGCTGGTGCTCGACAACCGCGAAACCATCATGGAACAGGCCGTGGAATCGGTGTTCGACACCTTTACCAAGTACCACAAGGAAAACCGCCTGCACGTCGAGGGCTGGGTAACTAACTCGCAGTGGAAAGTGAACCGCAAGGTGATTCTGCCCTACGCGGTGGAGGAAAGCTATTCGGGCAAGGGCTTCCGGGTGAACTGGAGCCGCCGCGACGACTACGCCGACATTGACCGGGTGATGTGCTACCTGACGGGCGAAAACTACGATACCTGCGTGGGCATCGATACCGCCCTTGACCGCTACGGCAATCAGAACCCCAACCCGAACGGCGTGTACACGGTCTACAGCCGGTTCTTCGAAATCCGGGCCTTTAAGAAAGGCACCGTGCACCTCATTTTCCGCGAGGAATTTCTCTGGCAGGAGTTCAACCTTCGGGCTTGCGCCGGCAAGCAGTGGCTGCCCGGCCCCGAAATGGCCGCCTACCGCGCCCGCCAGGCCAAAGCCGCCACCGCGAAGACCCACCCCTTAGTGCCCGAGGCTGAGCCGCTGGCCGCGCCCGGTACCCAAATGCAGCTGCAGCTTGCGGCCTGAGCACCGATGCCAGCGGGCGGGCTACCGTCCGCTGGCACGTGACCGGGGCAGTGGAGTATCGCTCTGCTCCTTCTCCCGTAAGGCAGGGAAGCGTTATACTGCTTGCATGAAAACCCCATCCCCTCCCTCGGCTCCGCCCGGTGCTGCCCCGCCGGCGGGCCAGCAGTTCAGCCACCTGCTGCGCCACGGCCGCTTCTCCTTCACCGAGCGCGAGCTGCAGGAACACCTGCAAATGACTTACCGCACTATCAAGCAGCGCGAAGCCGACCCCTCCGGCCTGACCGTGGCCGAGGCGCTCCGGGTAGCCGAGCTGCTGGCCGTGCCCGTGCAGACGGTGCTGGATGCGGCCCTGGCCGATGCACAGGCGGCCAGGTCGAAGCAGTAGCCCGGTTTGGCACATTTTTGCCTAACTTTCGTTTGCCGTAGTAGACCACTCAGGCAAAACAGCATGGATACCCTCGTAAAATTCGGCCCCAAGGAAGCAACCCGCGAGCAGCGCCAGGCGCTGTCGGACCGGGCGGCCGCGCTGAACGCAACCCAAGACCGCAAGCTGAGCCCCTTTGCCGAGCAGCTGAGCCAGCGCTACATCAACGGCGAGCTGAGTCTGGCCGAGGTTAACGCGCAGCTTGACGCGCATTACCAAGCCCAGACTCAGAAGCCGATACCCACGCGGGGAGCCGATGGCATCCTGGCGGTGGCACCCCGGCCGGCTCCCGCCGTGACCAAGGCCCGCTCTTTATCGCACTAGCCCTTCGCTTCAATTCTATTCGCTAACGCCCTGCCGGTTGGTGGGGCGTTTTGCTTGCTTACCCAGTTCCCGCGCAGGTTTCCTCTATGACTGACGGTTTTACCGACCCCCACACCGGTGTCCTGATTAATAAGCTCAACATTGCCGATGAGGACAAGCTGGCCGAGGTCGAAGGCAACCGCTTCCACTTCCGCCTGCTGGAGGTGCTGGCCGGCCACGTGGAAGTGACGCCTCACAATGCCCAGGGCCTGCAGGCATTGCACCGCCACCTTTTTCAGGATGTGTACCCGTGGGCCGGCGAAACGCGCGCCTGGGGCGAGTTTCAGGCTACCAAGTCAACATCGGCCGATAAGGACGGTCCCGGCCTGTACACCATGTACTTTGGCAGCTACCAGCAACTGCCCGCGCACCTGGATGCCATCGGGCAACAGCTGGCCGCTGAGCGCTTTCTGAAGGGGCTGGATAAAGACCAGTTCGTGGCCCGGGCGGCCTACTATTTCGACCAGTACAACTACGCCCACGCCTTTCGGGAGGGCAATGGCCGGACCTTGGGCGCGGCTTTTCAAGTGCTGGCGGAGAATGCCGGCTACGACGTGAACCTCGTCGCGCAGTTGCACCCCAAGCAATACAACCAGGCCCGGGACTATGCTATTCTACGGCCCACCGGGAACCCGGAAACCGATTTGCAGCCGCTCCGCGCCTTTTTTGGCCAGATTACCACGCCGCTTCCGGAACTGGTGCTAGCCCCGGCCGCGCCCGTGGTAGTGCCCGAGTTTCTGCGGCGCGTGGATGCCATGCGCGAGGTACAGCAGAGCCAGGAGCCTATATGGCGCGCGCTGCTGGGAGGGCGTCACACCGGGGTAGCCCGGCAGATTATGCAGGGCACCCGCGGCGTGGTGCATCCCGATGCGCAGCAGCCGGCGCGGCTGGCTATTCTCAAAACCGGGGCCGAGCTGCTGGCGCAAATGCCCGTTAAGATGGAAGATGCCCGGCTGCGCCAGCGCGTGGCGCGGTTGCTAAAGGCATTGCCTCTGGTTACGGTGGTGCTGCTGGTAGTCGGGCCTCCGCTGCAGGCCGCGCCATCCGCCAGCCCGGAACCACCGAAAATACCCGTAGCCAGTAAAGACGAGCCGCTGCAAAAAGCACCGGAGTTAAAGCGTCGAGGCCCAAAGCTGTGAGTTCGAAATAGAGCTGATTTGTTGCCTCCCAGGACGCCGGTGCGAGCTTTTATTCGTATCTTGTATTGGTGGAAAAAGCACTCTATTTCTCCGAAAACGAGCAAATCAAGCAGCAGCGTCGCGAGGTGGTAAAGTTTGCAGTTGGCGTGTCAATGAGTCAAAATCGACCGCCCTCGACGCTGCTGGTGGAGTTGCAGAACCAATACATTGCCGGGCAGATTGACCTGGCGCAATTGTCGGCCGCGCTCGACGCCGAGTACCAGCCAGCTCCCGGCTTTGACCCTTTCGCTAGGTATGCGCCCGGAGCAGGCCCGCAAGTAGAGCCGGCCCATCAGTACGACCCATATCTGCACTTTGATGAATCGAGCGTAGGTCCTCGCCTGCCGTAGCTTTACTGAGTCCGGCTGATTTAGCGCAACTATAGGGCCTGAAAAGATGTTTAAATAGAATAGGGACTGCTATTGGCTTTCTCCCTCTGGTTCCCAATCCAGCTTTCGGGAATATGCTTCCCTGTCACACGAAAGGCTAATAGCCCCGGCTCACATATCCTGTACTCATGGAAAAGCTCACCCCTTCTGCTACGGTTGCAACGCCCGAGCCGCAGGTCGTACCGGCCCCCCTGGCCGAGCACCTGCCAACTCTATTGTGGGACGTAGACCCCGATACCATCGACCAGCAGGCCATGGCGCGTACCATCGTGCAGCGCGTCATTCAGCGCGGGAGCAAAGAAGACTGGGCTGCCATGCTGGAATATTACGGCAGGCCCCGCGTGCAGGAAATCGTTGAAACGGTACCCTATATGTCGGATGCCGCCATTGCGGCCGTATGCCAGTTCTTCCACATCGAAAAGGAAACGCTTAGATGCTACCAGCGCAAGCAGTCGATACCGCAAACCTTCAACTCCTAGCGCAGCTCATGCAGGAGCCCTTGCTGAAGCCGTTCGTCCTGGTAGGGGGAACGGCTTTGGCGTTACATCTGGGTCACCGTCGCAGCCGCGACCTCGACCTGTTTTCGGACGGCCCCACCCCGATTGACGGAGAAATCAAGGACCTGCTGATAAGCAAATATAAGATGCGGGCCGACGGCGCGCTCCAACGAATGCGGGCCCAGGAGCCGGAATGGGACAAAGCCGCCATTCAGGGTGTCATCGGCCAGGTGAAAACCGATGTGGTGAATTATGGCTTCCCGCTGTTACGACCGCCCGTGCTCTATCCCGACTCCAACATTCGTATGGCTTCACTCGAAGACCTGGGCGCTATGAAGCTGGCCGGTGTGGTGATGAGCGGCGAAAGGCTCCGCGACTTCGTGGACGTGGCCGCGCTGAGCGAAAAGCTCACTTTGAACCAGATGCGCCAAGCCTATGAAGGCCGCTTTAATACATCATCATCCGAAGTGCCCCGCGCCCTGGCCTTCCACGGCGACATCGACTTTAACATGAAGCCCGAAATGCAGGGTTACCGCTGGCCGGCCATTGCCGCGCGCCTGGAGCAGATGCAGCGCAGCCCCGACCTCCTGTTTCCACCCATCGTGGAGCAGCGGCTAGTGATGCCGGTGCTGGGGCCAATGGCAGAGGAAAATGCCAAAGCCTTACTGCCAGACCAACAAAAAGCCCCCGAGCCGAAGCGCCGGGGGCTTAAGCTATAAGCAGCAGAAATAGCCTAGAAAGGCTTGTACCGCTCGTAGGGATTGAATGGATTGCGGTTGGGCGGCGTGACCTTACTGGAAAGTCCCCAGAACTTGCTTAGGCCAAAGAGCACCAGCCCCCAGGTGGCGGCAGTGCTGCCCCAACTGGGAGCCCAAGACGAATACAGAAAGGCGATAATCGCCGCGAAAATCAGGAAGCTACGCATACCAACACGGGTTAAATCTTCACGCTAACTAGGCAGGCAACGCAGTGTGGGCACTTTTCGTTGCTTCTGCCCAGCTGCTGAGCTTGACAATGCCTATTTGAAAGTCCGGGCTTTGAGCAGGTCGGCGTTAGTAAGCTTGAGCTTGACGTTGCGCCCGCCGCCCTTTTCGTACACCTCGATGATGAGCTGCTTTTGCTCGGGGATGGTGAATTTTTTGAAGATGTAGACCTGTTCGAGCTGGCCTTTGGCGTCAATCTTTTTCAGGCCCCCATTGAAGACGTAAATGGGCGTGATTTCTAAGGCCTGCTCGGCCGTGCGCTTGGCCACCTGCTTATCCTGAATGTAGAATTTGACGAAGTCCACGTCGTAAGTCACGTTCGATTTGTTGGCAACGTGCAGCGGAAAAAACAGGGTTTCCTGCTTGTAGCCCACGTTGCCGGCGCGCACGCTGAGTTGGTTGGCACTCTCGCTGGCCGAGGTACCGCCCGCCGCCAGCGCTTGCCGGGAGTAGGCATCCAGATTGCCCTGCGGGATGGGCGAGTTCGATAAAATGGCTTCCCCTTGCGCCGATGAAGCCGAGCCGGCCGCGCCCAGGTCGAGGCTGAGCACCTTAGGGTCGTGCTGGTAGTTCACCACGAAGGAGTACAGCTTTCCATCCGAGGTGAGCACCGTCATGTTCGATTCCGGAAAGCCGGCCGAAGCGGCTTTCACCCGCACGATATTTTCCGCGCCGGTGGCCTTGGCCGCAATCAGGCCCGAGCTGCCCAGGTCGACGTAAGTGATAGGAAAAGGGAACACTAGATGAGTCGTTTTCTGGTCGCTGATATAGAGCGGATAGGTCGGCAGCTTATTGGCTTCCGAGTATTGCAGCATCCGGGCGGCCGAGGTCTGGGCCTGCACCGGAACAGCCGCCAGGCCGAGTAAAAGGGCGCTGGTAGCAAATAGGGTGGTTTTCATGGGAAGGAGTCGTTAGTCTTTATCTACTTTGAGCATCACGTTGTAGCCGGCCTTCAGGCGGACTTTGACCAAGCGGATTTTCTTCTGGCCAATGCCTTTCACGGCGCTAACCGCCACGCCTGCCGCGGCCATGGCTGGGTCGGCGCTCATCGTCATCATGTCGGCCGCACCGAGTCCTTCGGCACCAGCCTGTTTTGCGGCATCGCGGGTAATGGCGCCGGGAATGTGCAGGCCTTCCAGCCCATCCACGTCGTACACTTCCAGCGCCGCCGGAAACACACTGTTGCCCGATTTGAGGGTTTCAATGGCAATGCTGAGCCGCTCGCCAGCCAGGCTGCACTTGCCATAGATAAAGGTGTTGGCTGGCAGAGAGTGGCCATTGATGACGGCCGATTCGGTGAGGCGCATTTTCACCAGTGAGCCACTGACCACTTCCTGCGATTCGTGGATGACGGCCGGTAGGGTGTTTCCGTCGCCACCCGTGCCGGTTTCAGCATCAAAGCCCTGAAAAGAGGCCGTGCGCTTGCGCCCCGGCCCGTTGGAGCCCAGGCGTGACACCACGGCATCATCATCGATGGCCCGCAACCGGGTGGTAGGTTTCTTCTTTTTCGGTAGGGCTGCAACCGTGCGCGGGGCCGCTCCTCCCCCACCGGCACTGTTCGATTGGGCCAGCAGTGCCGCCATTTGCAGCTGGGCTTTCTGCTCGGCCAGGTCGCGTTCGTGCTGGCTGCGCATTAGCTCCATTTGTTCCTGCGGGGTGAGGGCCCCTGGGGCTGTTGTGGCAGGGACTACGGTGCCGGGCGCAACTCCGCCGTTCATCTGGGCCTGCTGTGCGGCAATGAGCTGCTGCTGGGCCTCAACCACCGACTTATCGACGGAGCCGTTGGGTCCCGCCTTGCCATCGGCCCCCACCGCGTAGGAAAGGCCCGAGCCCGAAGTCGTATCGAGGCGTGCATCGACCAGGCCCCGGTTGCGCAGGGTATCAACCGGGCTGGCGTAGGCTTCGAGCTTGCTGCTGGTAATGGTGCCCTTCTCGGCTTTGGGTAAGTTGGTGTTGAAGCCGGTTTCGGTGTTCTGCGCTGCCGCCGGCGTGCCCTGGCCGCCCCCGCCCAGGTAGAACATCACGGCCAGAAAGGGCACGCCTACCACCGGCAGAAAGGTGGCCATCTTGCGGGTGCGAAGAAATTGCGCGTCGTGCGGCGCGTTGGTTGCCGTTGCCATAACAGGGGAGGATTAGCGAGGAAGCGTATTCAGGTCTTCATTCTTGAGCACCCGCCAGTTTTCCATCAGAAAGCCGTGGGGATTATTTTCCGAGCGGGTCACGTCGCGCAGGGAGCACTCGGAAAGGAAATTGCGGGTGGTAACCGAGGTGGCCCGAATGACGCGCTGGTGCCCGTAGCACCGCGCCACCATCGGGCGCGAATTGGACACTACCACGCTATCCACCGTCATTTCCAGGCTGATGTTGGCGGCAATCAGGTCGTTATAGAAGCCCTTCTCCTTGAAGTTCTCGTACTGCCGTTTGGCCGAGTTATCAGCCAGGTATAGGGCCTTATTGACGTTGCTGTCGATGGCTTTCTGGTCAGGGTCGAGCGTGAAAAACAACTCGTGGAAGCGCGTGACGTGGCTGCGTGCCTCCACCGGCCGGTTAGCCCGCGCATCCCGCGCCCCAGCCGTGAGCAGCTGCCCACCTTCCAGCACATAGATGCGATTGGCCGCGGCGTTGGTGGTTTGGAAGGCGAAGTAGGCGATGGTGCCGGCCAGCACCAGCACGGCCACAATGAAAATAAGCGCCAGGGTTTTTACCTGCTGAAAAGCCGAATCAATGGTTTTGAGGGAAGCAAACATGGGAAAAGGAAATAGTGGGAAATCACCGCGCAACCAGGGCTAGCCCCGTAGCCGGTTGACGAAGCTGGCCGCCCGTTCGCGCACCGCCGTGCCAGCCCGGTGACCTGCGGCCTCACTCCGCGTCATGTTGCCCGAGGCAGCATTGCCAGCTAACGCCTGCCCGGCCCCAACTGCCGCCCCAAGGCCCGATGCGGCCCCGGATACGCCGGCCGCGCCCGCCCGCCCGGCTGAACCTGCCGCCGCGCCAGCCATAGCCGCCCCACCACTCATAGCCGATTGCATGGCCCGGGCGGCCTGGCCTGCCCCGGAAGCCGCAATCATCATATCGGTGATGAAGGGAATAATCAGGTACCCCGTGATGGCAATGCACAGAAACACGAGGTAGCCGAAGTCGGCCGAGTCAACGCCTTGGTTAGAGGTCAGGCGGGTGATGTCGCCCTGTAGCATCATTATCTGAAACTGGCCCATAATGGCTCCGAAAATGTTGGCCACGGGCACCCACAGGCTGATGGTGATGAATTGCCCCAGCCATTTAGGAATGGAGTTGCCGAAGCCTGGGAAGATGGCCAGCCCAAAAGTGAGCGGTCCTAGCACCGACAGCACGATGAGCAGGAAGGTGGCCAGCACGTTGATGAGCAGCCGGGCCGCGACATGGAACAGCTCCAACGTGTTCTTCATCCACTCGCGGAAGTTCTGGTTCACATCGTACTTGAGCTTATCAAACGAGAGCGACAGCTGCTGGCCCATGTTCATCATGCCCAGTTCGTCGAGCCGCTTCTCGTAGGCCTCGTCCGTGGCGAAGTACTTGTTTTCGGGCCGGGCGGCCAACAACGCCTTTTTTTGGTCCTGCAAGGCCGTAATCTGGGTGGTCTGGTCCACCCGGACCGAGTCCGTGCTTGATGCCAGCGCGCCGGTGATGCCGCGCAGGCCGCCGAGCAGCTGCGGAAACAGCAGGATGGCCAGCCCAATTAGAAATGGGCGCAGCAACGGATACAGGTCGATAGGCTCGGCGCGGGCAATGTGGCCCCACACCCGGGAGCTGATGAAAATGAGGGCTCCCACCCCGCCCACGGCCCGGCCCAGAGTGACGAACTGCGCCACCAGGGGCAGCATGGAATCATAAAGCCGGCTGAGCATCTGCTCCATTTCGAGCATTTGCGCGGTGATGGAATTCATTTCCATAGTCGGGTGATTTGGGGCTGGTGAATGAAAGCGAAAGGGCTACTGCTTAGCGCCCACGAGGGTGAGCACCGACGCCCGGTCCTGAATGGCCTGCTGCTGGGAGAGAGCCACAGCGCGGCATTTATTGGTGTAATAGGTCATCAGGTATTGCTGCTGCTGCATCTTGTCGCCAATCTTGTTGATGAATTTGATGCGTTGCGGGTCCGTCATTTCCGCCCGGTTCGCAGTCATAATGGTGGCCAGCTCGCCAATCAGGGCCACGTTTTCCTGCAGCAGCACCTGGTACACTTGTGCCGCTTCGGTTACCTGATTTGGGGAGAGGCCGCGCCCGCGCAGGTCGGCCACGCCCGAGCTGAACTGCGAAATCATCGAGGCCTGCGCGGCGTAGATTTCCCGCACCCGGCGGTAGTTGCGCACCCCCGCGCTTATCTGTAGCAAACTGCTGTACCACTGCGCGTGCAGGGCCTGCGTCTGGTCCACGATGCCCTTAATCTTGCCGCTTACCACTTGCATATCGCCGGCCAGGGCCTTGCCCCGCCCCAATAGGGTGGTCGAAACGCCCTGGTGCACAATCTGCTTGCGCGAGCTGGATTCAGCGATGGGCGCGGAAATAACGGCCGGAGCTTGGGCAAAGCCCTGCTGTGCGCTCAGCCCCAGGCCAAGCAGCAACATGGTGGTGAATGCTTTCATCGGGAGAGGAAGGGTTAGTGCGCGCCCATGAGGCTGAGCAGCGCCTGGTGGTCCTGTTCGACCTGCTGGGCGGTCTTGAGTACCATCATGTTGCGCCGGGTGAAGTAGTTGACTAGGCCCAGCTGGTCAGTAATTTTGGCGTCCAGCGTGTCGATGAATTCCATTCGTTCCGCGTCGGTCATCTTGAGCATGGACGGGCTGGTAATGGTGGCCAGGTCGGACACCGTGTTGGCTCCTTCGGCCAGCATCTTCGTGTAGATGGATACCATCTCCGTCAGTTGGGCCGGCGTGATGTAGCGCGAGGTGCGCAACACATTGATGGCCGAGGAGTAGGTCGAGATAATCTGGGTTTGCTTGGCGTAAATGGCCCGCACCCGGCGGTAGTCGCGCACTGCGCTGCTCACTTTCAGCAGCCCGTCGTACCAGGCCTTGTGCTGCTCCATGTTCTTGAGCGAATAGGTCTTGGTCAGCTCCTGTTCTTTCACGCCCAGGGCTACCAGCTTGTTGGCCGCCGCTTCCAGCCCCTTCATGGTGTTCTGCAGGCCGGTTTGTACGCCGCTTTGCACTTCCAGCACCGGGGCCGTTACTACCAGCTGGGCTGACGCTTTCGAGGCGCTGAAGCCCAGCAGCGCCAGGCTGAGGATGCCAATCTTCGTTTTCATAGGGAAGGCAAGTGGTTGAAGGAGGTGACGCTAGAGTGTCCGCGTGTAGGGGTGTTCCAAATACATCATGTGCCGTTCGGCCGCGAAGCGCACCCGACCGATGCTAGAATCCACGCTCTGCAGCGTCGGCAGGGCCTGGGTGGCCGTCACGTTGGGCTCCTGGATGAGCGGCAGCAGCATTTTCATGGCTTCTTCGCACTGCGGCGTAAAGCCGTTCCAAGTGACCACATCTTCGGGCTTCACGCGATTCATGCCCCGCGAGCGGACTACCGTGCGCAGCACGTAGCGGTAGCGCTTCCAGATGTTGGCCACCACGGGGTGCTCCTTCACCGCACCGTTCAGGTCGCTGGTCTCCCAGGTATTCACGGCCTGCGCGAAAGACCGGGCGGCGGTGATGTCAGCTTTTTCGGCTTTGGGAGCCGACGCTAAGCTATCGGCAAACGCCACGGCGGCCACGGCCACGGGGGAGGTGGAAACGGTTGGAGGAGCTGTTTCGACGGCTCTATTGTCCATCGCCGTCGTAGCCTTGTCGGAGCCGCAGCCAATTAGCAAAGTGGCCAAGCCTAGTATTGGAAGCGTGATTTTCGTTTTCATGATTTTTCCCTTTGGTTGAAATCAGCCGCCCTACCCTTCGCGCAGCTCATTGGCGAAAAGCTTGATGGCCGTGGGCATGTCGCCGGTCTGCCTGAGCTTCTCAAACAGCCGCACTTTCTCGGTTTCCTCGGTGGTGTAGGTCACGTATTCTTCCTTGGACACCTCGATGGCGTACACTTTCGACACGACCCCACCCAGGCTGATGAATACCTCCGTGTAGCGGCCCCGCGTGGCCTTGTTGTCGCGGTTGATGCTCAGCACCAGGTCTTTTTCCTTGGGCGTGAGCGAGAGCAGCGCCTGAATCTCATCGAAGCGGTTGATGAACTTGCGCTGGTCGAGCAGAATCTTGCAGTCCGAGTTGTTGATGATGGCGTCCTTGACAATCTCGTTGCCGATGATGTCGTCGATTTCCTGCGTCACCACGATGGCCTCGCCGAAAAACTTGCGCACCGTCTTAAAGAGGTACTTGATGTAGGCGGCCATGCCCGGCGTGGTCAGCGCCTTCCAGGCCTCTTCAATCAGAATCATCTTCCGCACCCCTTTCAGCTTGCGCATCTTGGAGATAAAGGTTTCCATAATGATGAGCGTGACCACCGGAAACAGGATGGGATGGTCCTTGATGTTGTCCAGCTCGAACACGATGAAGGGAGCCTGCACCAGGTCCAGCTCTTTCTCGGAGTTCAGCAGGTAGTCATACTCACCGCCCCGGTAGTAGGGCTTGAGCACGTAGATGAAGTTATCGATGTCGAAATCCTTCTCCCGGACTCTTTCCTCCTCCAGAATCTTGCGATAAGGTCCTTTAACAAACTCGTAGAACGTGTTGAAGCTCGGCTTGATAATCGCGTTAGCTTCGAGCATTACGTAGTACAGACTGACGGCAGTAGAGAGCGACACGTACTCCGACTGGCTCACGCTTTCGTCGTCCTTTTTCCAGAGCGCCTGCAGCAGCGTTTTGATGGATTCCTTCTTCTCCACGTCCAGCTTGCCCGAAATCAGGAAGGGGTTGAAGGCAATCGGGTCGTCTTCCTCATAAGTGAAGTACACCCCGCCCACCAGCTCGCAGAGGCCCTTGTAGGAGTTGCCGGTATCCACCAGCAGCACGTGCGCGCCCTGCTCGTAGTACTGGCGCACCATGTGGTTGGTGAAAAACGACTTGCCCGAGCCCGAGGGCCCGAGCACGAACTTGTTGCGGTTGAAGATGATTTGCTTCTTCATCGGCTCATCCGAAATGTCCACCAGCACGGGTTTACCCGTGAGCCGGTCGGAGAGCTTGATGCCCTTGGTGGCCCCGGTGCTGCGGTAGTTGGTTTCGGAGGCCCAGAAGCAGACGGCCTGCTCGATGAAGGTGTAGAAGGTTTCCTCCGAGGGAAAGTCGCCGGCGTTTCCCGGTATGCCGCCCCAGTAGAGCGCGGCGATGTCCACCGTGTTCTGCCGCGGCTTGCAGTTCATGGCGTTGAAGGCCGCGTTTACCAGCTTGCGCACCTCGGTCAGCTCCTCCTCGTGCCGGCCCCAGGTGAGCACGTTGCA
Source organism: Hymenobacter aerilatus (assembly GCF_022921095.1). NCBI lineage: Bacteria > Pseudomonadati > Bacteroidota > Cytophagia > Cytophagales > Hymenobacteraceae > Hymenobacter > Hymenobacter aerilatus. The sequence continues at coordinate 31,336 of NZ_CP095054.1, read as the reverse complement.
GTGCACCCGCACCGGCCGGCGCTTGTGGGCAATCAGCTCGTTGAGGAAGGCATTGTAATACTCGAAGTTGATGGCGTTCTGCCGCGAGTAGAGCGAGAGCGAGTTGAGCCGGTCCTTCTTCTGCTCGAAGGTCTTGACGGTCTTCTGGGTGTTGTCCAGAAACACGTACTGGTTCAGGATGTGGTTGGCACCCAGCAGCAGCCCCAGCGGCGCGGCAAACGAAATGGGGAAGTCCGAGTATTCGGTGCTGTATTGCTCGTAGCGAATGTCGGTTTCCACCGAGGTGGGCAGGTCATCGAGGTTGGCCACCGAAAACATCTGGCAGAACTCCGCGCCCACTTTCAGCCCTTCGGTCAAATCCAGGTCCACCTGCAGGGCCTGGTCGGACAAATCCAGCGCCAGGTACTTTTCCAGCAACCCGGCTTTATCGGCCGTGCCGGCCAGCTCATCCGAGGTCAGGCGGTGCGAGCGGATGTAGGGAGCGTTGGTCGGCCCCACCCCTTCCAGGGTGCGCACGAACTGGCCCACATTGTCGAAAAAGCTCTCCAGCACCTTGGTGTCGAGCATATCTTTCGGCACGATATTGCGCCGGGCCAGCAGCCCCGACGTGCTGCCCCAGTTGGGCCGCTCCGACGAGGTTTTGGTGATGTAGAGGTAGCAGAAGTGGTTGAGGAAGGGCCGCTCGTTGAAGTGGCGCTCGTAGGCCGACGACAGCAGCGTGCGCTCGGCCTCGAAGCCGGGCGCGTACTTATCCTCCACGTACCAGTCCTGCTTGTGCACCACGCAGTGGTCGGGCAGCAGGCGCACGGCCTTCACGAAGGCGGCCTGCAACTGGGCATAGTCTTCGCGCGAGAGCGTGAAGATTTCGGGCAAATCCAGCCGAAACGCCACGGTCACGTCCGCATTTTTCGAAATGAGGCAATCCTTTTCCACCTTGTAGATGGGCTGCTTGGATTCCAGGGAAACGGAGGGCAGAACCTTATTGCTCATAAGCTGAAGAAAGCACCCAAAACCAGCCGCGCCTAGCGGCTGGTTGGGTCCTCGTTGAGGCGTTGGAATAAGCGGCTGTGCCGGTTGGTGATGTATTTGGGCGACGAGCGCCGGGCGGCGGCCTTCATCAGCCCATGCTCGCCAAAGCGGCGGTTCAGGGCGAATACGCCGGCCCACATCCCGCCACCGGCCAGGAAGGTGACCAGCACGGTGAGCACCAGCGGCAGGCCCAGCAGGTAGCAGGTCACGAACAGGGCAAACACCAGCCCGATGCCGGCGGCCAGAAAGTAGATGTTGCTGCCCACCAGTCCCTTGAATTCGACGGGCTTGTTGATGCCGCGATTGAGGTCGTAGATGGGCATGGCAGCGGCTTAGAGGAAGAAGGAGCGCACCACCGTGGCCACGATGACCAGGAAAATCATCGAGCCAAACCACGACACGGCCGTTTTCTGGGTGTCCTGGTCGCCGGAGTTCCATTTGCCATACACCTTGATGGCCCCCACCAGGCCCAGCACCGCCCCGATGGCGTACATGAGCTTGGTAAGCGGGTCGAAGTAGCTGGTGACCTGGGTGGTGGCATCCTGAATGCCGGCCGTGCCATTGCCGCCCCCGGTCTGGGCGTAAAGTAGTTGCGAGCTGAATAGCAAGACCACGAGGGCCAGCGAGGTAACGAAAGGTTTCTTAGTCATGGCAAAGGAAAAGGAGTCGGGAATCAATGATTAGGGAGAAAGCAGGCCGCGCTACTCATCGTCGGGGCCGAATAGGTCATCCAGCTCGGCGTGGTTGAGGGCCATCTGCTGGGCCATTTGCTCGGCCAGGGTGGTGCCGGCCAGCTCGACCGGCGGCGCGGGCTGCTGACCAGCTTGCAGCAGGGTCAGGTACTCGGCGACCGAGGCGGCGGACACTAGCTTGGGTAAACCCACCGGGGCGATGTCCAACCGCGAGGCTACCGGTTCCTCGAAGCTGGCCAGCGGCTCGTAGCCATCGGCCACCAGGGGCAGCTGCACGGTTTCAGGCTCCAGCACCCCGCCAGTTGCCTTATCCGCAGTCTCGGATTCCTGGGGCAGGTTGTGGGCTTCGCGTCGGACCAGCGCAGCCAGGTGCTCGTCGGCCTGGTCGGCTTCCTCGGTGCGGTTTTCATCCTGTGCCTGCGCCTCGTCGCCCGCGGCGGCCGTCGCCTCCATCGGGGCGGTATCGCTGGTGCTTTCATCGTGGCCAGTAGCCGTGCCGGTGGAGTCAGGAAGTGCCCCGCTGACCAATGGCTCGGCGGCAGCCGGCAGGTTCTGGTCCGCGCCGGCTTCGGGACGTTCCGCGTCATCGGCTTCCTCTCGGGCTTCGGTGGCCGCTGGCGTGGCCTTCACGAAGGCCGAGGTGGGGCGCACCAGTGAGGGCGGAGTCACCGTGCTGCCGCCCACGCCGGCGAGCTGGGCACCGGCCAGCTTTTTGCCCGGCGTCAGCAGGGCCGTGAGTTCTACCCGGTAGTAGAGCAGGCCCACCACCAGGTAGTAGAGAACAACCACAACCAAAACGAAAAGGCCAAACTGGCCCCAGGAATAGGCGCTGAGCATCGCGGGGAAATAGCGTGGCACCCCAGGCCGACCGGCCCGGGCGTGAACTTGCCAAACCGTGATTTGACGCTACAAACCTATCCGGGCTATAAACCGCTTGGGTAGAAAGTTGACGAATGGTTAGAATTCGATGGTGAGGTGCAGCCCCGATACACGAACGGCACCACATTCAAGCCTGAATTTTAGAGAAAAGAAGCTTGGCTGTTGCAGAACTTGCTGGACGGCTCACTAAGCGGGTAGGCGGGCTGTCAAAAGCACGTAAATGGCCCATTTGCCATTCTTTCCAGTTTGAATCGGCTTATCAACCCCTTGTTTCCAGACGCCACACCGAGTTGAGCAACCGCCACGAGCGAATGATTAGCGGGGCGCAGAGTGATGACTTGCCCGGCTGCGCTCGCCATTCGTTTTTAACTCGGCGGGAGTATTCCCCGTTGAACGGAATCGGCTGTTGACCTTCCCTATGCTCCTATTTTTCCGCATCTCCTGGCTGCGCATGGCGGCCGCGTGGGGGGCGTTTGCCTTCTTCATGATGCTGGTGGCGTACGGGCAGGCCATTACGGGCACCGGGCCGTTGCAATGGCGCACGGTGCTGCTGGGGCCGCTGCTGTACGGGCTGATTGGGACCCTGCTCACACCGGTGGTGTTTGTGCTGGCAGCGCGCTTCGACCTCACGGCCGGCCGCGCCCGCTGGCTGCCCTACCTGCTGGTGCACGCGGCCGCCAGCGTGGCCCTCACGGTGGCCTACCGGGCCTTGTTCATGGCCACACTCTACCTGGTAGGCGGCTCGAATGCGCCCGTTTCATGGGTCACGATTCTGGCGGGATTTAATTTCTGGATTCCGCTCTACTGGATGGTGCTGTTCGTGGCCTACGCCCTCGACTACCACGACAAGTGGCAGCGCCGCAACCTCGACGCAGTGCGCCTGGAAATGCAACTGGTGCAGGCCCAGCTGCACGCCCTCAAGCAGCAGCTCAACCCGCACTTTTTGTTCAATACTCTCAACGCCATTGCCACCCTCATCGGCGACGAGCCCGCCGCCGCCCAGCGCATGATGGCCAAGCTCGGCGAGTTTCTGCGCCTGGTGCTCGACCACTCCGATGCTCAGCAGGTGCCGCTGGCGCAGGAGCTACACTTCGTGGAGCTGTATCTGGACATGGAGCAGGTGCGATTTTCTGACCGGCTGGCTGTGACCTACGAGGTGGACCCAGCTGCGCTCTCGGCCCTGATTCCGCACCTGCTGCTGCAGCCCCTGGTGGAAAATGCCGTGCGCCACGGCCTGAGCGCGGGGGGCACCGGCCGCCTGCATATTGCCGCCGAGCGGCAGGGCCAGCAGCTGGTGGTGCAGGTGCGCGACTCCGGCCCCGGCCCTGAGCAGGCCGGCCCCCGGGGCGTGGGCCTCGAAAATACCGAGCAGCGCCTGCGCGCCCTCTACGACGACCGGTACGCGCTGCGCCTGCTGCCCGCGGCCGGGCAGGGCACCGTGGTGCGCATCGAACTACCCTTTCACCACTAATCCGTGGCAATGGCCCCCATTCAAACCCTGATTGTGGACGATGAGCCGCTGGCCCGCCGGCGCATTGCCCAGCTGCTGGCCGGCCAGCCGGGCTTTGTCATCGCGGGCGAGTGCGGCACCGGGGCCGAGGCGGTGGCCGCGCTCTCGCACGGACCGGCCGTGGATTTAGTGTTTCTGGACGTGCAGATGCCCGATTGCAACGGCCTGCAGGTGTTGCAGCAATTGCCGGCCCAGCCGCGGCCGTTGGTGGTATTCGTGACAGCCTACGACCGGTATACGCTGCAAGCTTTTGAGGCCCACGCCGTGGATTACCTGCTCAAGCCCCTGGACCCGGACCGCTTCGCGCGCTGCCTGGCCCACGTGCGCCAGCGGGCCAGTCAGGTGGCCGCACCGGCCTGGGCGGCGCTGGTGCAGGCGCTGCCCGCCCCGCCGCCGATGCCTTTTTCCACCCAGCTGCTGATTAAGCAGCCCGGGCGCTTCTACTTCGTGCCCGTCGAGCAGGTGCATTACCTCGAAGCCACCGGCAACTACGTCACGGTGCACGCGCCCGGTGAAACCCACCTAGTGCGCGCCACGCTCACCCAGCTGGCCAGCCAGCTCGACCCGGCCCGCTTCCTGCGCATTCACCGCTCGCTGATTGTGAACACCACTCACATCAAAGAGCTGCGGCCCTGGACGCACGGCGAGTACCTGCTCACGCTGCACGATGGCACGCACCTGACCTCTTCGCGCAGCTGCAACGAGGGCATTCAGCAGTTTCTGCGGCAATTTGTCTCTTAAGTACAGCTATTGGCTGGGCCAACTGCTTAAGAAATATTGCTGTTCGTCCCGCTAAAAGGCCACTTCGTCACGGTGGATAAACACTGCTTACTTATCGGCCGTATGAGCGGGTGTCGGGCCGCATTCGTGGCGCAGCCATGCTTTGCCAGCTTATATGCCCCAAACTACTACTTCGCTACCTAGCCCCGTGGCTTTACTCCCGGCCCCGGCCGAGCATGAGCTGGTGCAGCGCCTGCTGGCCCGGGACGAGCGCGCTCTGGGGCAGTTGTACGAGCAGTACGCCCGGAATCTGTTCACCGTCATTCTGCGGGTGGTGCAGGACGAGGCGATGGCCCAGGACGTGCTGCAGGAAGGCTTGCTCAAGGTCTGGCTCAGCATTGGCAGCTACGAGGCCACGCGGGGCCGTCTGTTCACCTGGATGGTGCGCGTGTGCTGCAACCAGGCCATTGATGCCCTGCGCAGTCCGCGTCACCGCTTTCACCGCCGCAATCCGTCGCTGGAGGCTGCCGGAGCACACTATAGCCCGGCTCCCACGGCCTTTTATCCCGAGCACATTGGCGTGCGCGAGCTCATCGTGCAACTAAAGCCCCGGCAGCGGGAAGTCATGGACCTGCTCTATTTCGGCGGCTGCACCCAGGCCGAGACGGCCGAGCAGCTGGCCATTCCATTGGCCACCGTAAAAACCCGGGCGCGCGCCGCTTTGGCCGTGCTCTCCCGCATGGCCCGCTAGGGGCAGCGCCTACCTAAGCAGCATCTTCCTAATTAACCTGTTTCATCTCTCATTTTTTACTTTACCTCCTGACCTGATGGCCAACCTGCACCACTTCCGCGTGCCCGCCCTTCTTGTTTCGGGCCTTGCCGTGGTGGCGGCGGCCGCCTGCCAGGGCGGTTCCGATACCAAGACGAGTACCGAAACTTCCACCACCCAAGCGGCGACGGACACCGCCGGTACCGGCGCCACGCCGGTTGCGCTGCGCCCCGGCAACGCCGCGGCCGGCCGGGACGTGTACCGCAACGAAACCTTCGGCGACGAGGGCTTCTGGACCGATGCCGTGCGGATGCCCCAGGGCATGAAAGCCGCCAAGCTCACGGTGCTCGATGCGCTGAAAGCCGGGGTCAGCTTCGACGTGGACGCGATGCCGGCCGACCTGAAAGCGGCCTTCGCCAGCGAGCTAAAAACCGACCATTCGCCCGCCAAAGCCCCCAAGCTCAACGACCCCGCCACGCTGGATGCGCTGGTAAAGGCCAACGCCGTCATCGGCATGGTGCCCAAGGGCGGCAAGGTGGGCGTGACCTGCGCGCTGTGCCACGCCATCACCGACAAGTCGATGTACGAGCTGACGGGCAAAGGCACGATTGGCCGGCGCATCGACGGCCCCACGCCGCACGGCCTGAACGTGGGCAAGCTGCTGGCCACGGCCGCCAACTCGCGCGCCCTGTTTCCCACCTTGCAGCTCCAGCAGCCCGACGGCAGCACCATCGGCCGCGCCCCGAAGGGCCTGACGGCCAAATCGACCGAGGCCGAGGTGGATGCCTACTTAAGCAACCCGAAATTCTACCCCGTGGGCACCTTCGACGACTCGCCCGACGGCAACGGCAACTCCGTGCACATCACGCCCTTCTTCCGGCAGGATTTGGCCGCGCCCTACGGCTCGTCGGGCCAGAACGACAAGCTGGATGACTTCAACAACACGGTCTACACGGCCCTGTTCGACCAGAGCAACCTGCTCTCGCCCGGCGGGCGGCAGTTTATGCACGCCCTGGGCGCGGCGGGCGGCGACTCCATCGTGGCCGGCTACGCCAAGGTGCTGGCCGCCACGGGCGTCACCGGCTACCCCTTCGTCACAGCCCATCTGCAGGGGAAAGCCGGCGACCCGCCCACGCCCACCGGCAAGCGCGTGGACGAGCAGAAGCTGCGCGACCTGAACGCCTACGTGTCGAGCCTGCAAGCGCCCAAGGGCGTGGTGCGCAATGCCGCGCAGGTAGCCAGCGGCCGGGCGCTGTTCATTTCGCAAAACTGTACGTCCTGCCACAACACCAACCAGGGCGTGGCCGTCCAGTCCAAGCTGGTGCCGATGAACGTCATCTGGCCTGGCTACGCGCCCAAGGTGCTGGCCCAGCGGCAGGCCCCGCTCACCCCCATTCAGAATGCCCCCGGCACATTTGATGACAAAATGGTGGTAGTGGATGCCAGCCCCGGCGGCGGCATTCGTGGCAACGCGCTGCCCCTGCTGCTGGACCTGGCCCGCAAGCCCGTGTTTCTGCACGACGATTCCGTGCACAGCCTCGACGAGCTGCTAAATCCCAAGCGGGGCAAGACCGCGCCGCACCCGTTCTACGCCGTAACCCCGGCCGAGCGTACCGCGCTAGTGGCCTACTTGAATAGCCTGGACACCGACAGCAAGTAATAAGCTCCTTGCATTAGCTGCGGCGTCCCGCACGGCCTTTTTATCACCGGGCAGGACAAGCTTAGCCGCGACCTGATTGTCTTTGTCACTAACAGAGAGGTACGCGGTGCCCAGAGCAGCTAAGCGAGTACGTAATTGAAAACGAAAGCCCCGGCCCTGATACAGGGCCGGGGCTTTATTATGCCTGGGAACCCGGGCAGCCATCGTGCTTACGTCGGGGTGCTCGCCGGGCTAACGCCCCCGCTTTCCCCGCGACGAGAGCAGCCAGAGGCCACCGGCTAGCAGCGCCAGTGCGGCTGCCACGACGGCCGCCTTCGGCAAAGTCGGTGCCGCCACTGCTGATTTTGACAAAGCAATGGATTCATCGGTGAAGGGCTGGCGGCTGGTGGCGGCCAGAATCAGGCGCGTGGCTTCGGCGGGCTGGTCCCACTGTGGGAAGTGGCCGCAGTGCTCGAACCAGTACAGGCGCGCATCCGGGAACTTCGCCAGCGCCAGCGTCGACTGGCTCGGCAGGCACACCCGGTCCTGCCGGCCCCAGCCAATGACCAGCGGCCCGGGGATGCTGCCCTTGGTTGCGGGCTGCTGCACTTCGCCGTGCGCCAATTGGTCGAGCAATTCGTCAAAGGCCGGCGAGTGGGCGAAGGTGTACATCTCGTCGATGGCCTGCTGCGAATCTACGGCCCAGGGGCGGGCGGAAAACTGCGGGAGCAACACCGTGCGGCCCACCGCCGAGCCGGCCAGGGCGGGCATCACCGGCTGCAGGGCCTTCACCAGCTTCACCGACAGGTCCACCGAGTGGTAGAAAAAAGGAATCTGCCAGCCCTGCCAAAATCCGCCCGGGTCCAGCGAAACCACGGCGCCGAGTACACCGCCGCGCCGGGCCAGCTCCAGCACCAGCCGCGCGCCCATCGAACTGCCCACGGCATCAATCCCGAGCAGGTCATGTTGAGTGAGAAAGGACGTCACCGCGTCGGCTAAGGTGGCGATGGAGTTTTCGCCGGTCATCTTGGGGGTTTCGCCGTGGCCGGGCAAGTCCACGGCGATAACGTCACGCTCGGCGGCCAGGGCATCGATGATGGTGTTCCAGGACCGCCAACTGCCGCCGATGCCGTGAACCAGTAACAGGGGGCGGCCGGTGCCGCGGCGGACAAAATGCAAATCCATAAACGGAAGAATGAAAACGGGTGAAAAAGAACGTACAGCCCTGTAACAGCCGGCTCCGCGAAACGGCTGAACGAGGCAGGCCCAAAAACGAAATACTGCCCCTAAGGCCCGCAAGCTGCAGGTTGACGCTCTGGCCTTCCAATGGCCTGTCAGCCTAGCCTTTCCGGACGGTTGGGAGTACAAACAACCGATTCGAGAGGCTTGGCTGCGGGTTCTGCAACCGCCACGGTGGATTTTGTAGCCTGAGTGCTAACCGTTAATAGCGGGCATTAGGCTACCCCACCAGATGAATGCGGTTTTTCAATTCGTCCTTGGATGAACGGCTGACGGGCACGTAGTCCTCGCCGAGCAAAACGCTACTCTCCTCATAAGCCTGTACACGGTCCAGATTCACGATATAGGAGCGGTGGGTTTTAAAGAATTGGTCAGGCAGCTTCTGCTCCAGCTCCTTCATCGTGGAATCGAACACGAACTTTTCCCGCACCGTGTGCATCCGCACGAAATTCTGCAGGGCTTCGAAATAGAGAATATCGGCGAGCAGCACCTTAACGTGGCCGGAGCCCTTGCGCACAAACAGGTAGTCCTTGAACTTGGGGCAGCGCTCGGCCGCTCCCAACACCTCCGTGTCGGCGGCATTGGCGGTGTCCAGGACGGGGCCGGTGGGGCCGGCCTGATAGGCATTGTAAAGGGCCAGCTCGACCTGCACCCGCAGCGAATCATCGGTGAAGGGCTTGACCAGGTAGCCGTAGGGCTGGGCCAGCTTGGCGCGGTTCAGGGTGTCGGCGTCGGAGCGGGCCGTAAGGAACACCACGGGGATGGCAAACTGCCGGCGAATGAGTAGGGCGGCCGCGATGCCGTCGCAGTCACCGGCAATGTTGATGTCCATCAGCACCAGCTCCACGGGCTGCGTGGCCAGCACGCGCAGGGCCTCATCGCTGTTGTCGACGGGTTCGAGCGGGGTGTGCCCCAGCCGAACCAGCGTGCGTTCTATCTCAGCGGCAATAAGCAATTCATCTTCAACTATGAGAATGGTAGACATAGGGTGGGATAAGGAACACGCCGGTAGGCTCGTCATTCACGAGTAACCTCTATCTGCGTGCCCGTGGGAAAGGAACGGGTCACCGACAGCTTCGCTTTCAGCTGTTTGGTGAGCGTGCGGACCAGCTGCATACCCAGGGAGTGGGCTTTCGCCGGCGCGTCCCCGGCCGGCATACCGGCCCCGTCATCGGCGATAACGAGCTGAAAGCCGGTGGGGCGGCTGGCGAAGGAAACGTGCAGATGGCCCTGGGCAAGGCCCTGAAAAGCGTGCTTGTACGCATTGTTCACTATTTCGTTGACCACAAGGCCCAGCGTGCTGGCCTCTTTGGGGCTCATGATTACCGGGGCCAGGTCCGTACTCAACTGGATGGTTTGTTCGGGCGTAGTAAGCGCCGTTTTCAGAGAATCAAGCAGTTCGCGCAGGTACTGGTCCATGCGTACTTCGGCCAGATTATCGGCTTGATATAAGAATTCATGGACTAAAGCCATGCTCTGAATTCTTACCCGGCTGGCATCCAGCGCGGCCACCAGGGTGGGTTCAGGAAGGGTGCTGGCCTGCCAGCCCAGCAGGCCACTCACCAGCTGCAGATTGTTTTTTACGCGGTGGTGGATTTCCTGCAGCAGCACCTCCTTTTCGGCCACGGACCGGCAGTTGGCCTGATTGGCCACGGCCAGCAGCGCTTTCTGCCGCCGCAGCCGCCAGTACAGCCAGCTGCCCACCCCGATGGTGGTCGTGAGCCCGCCCAGCAGCAGCCATAGCGAGTGCAGCTGCGCCCGCTGGCTGCGCTGCTCAAACTCGGCGGTCCGCTTCTGTTCCGTCAGCAGCTTCACATCGTAGCGCACCTGCAGCTGGGCCAGAGCCTGCGCCTTGTCGCCGTTAAAGAGGGAATCGCGCAGGTCCTGGGCCCGGTTGTCAAGGTCGAAGGAGCGGCGCATCCGGCCCTGGTCGGCGTGGGCCCAGGCGAGGCTCGCCAGCGCGTCGGCCTCGTAGTCGGGCATCTTCAGCTCGCGGGCCAGGGTGAGGTCCATTTCCGCCATGCGCTGCGAGACGGCCGGCAGCCCTTGCAGCCGGTACACGCGGGCCAGCGCCAGCGCCGAGCTGGCTATCTGGGGCCGAAACCCGTGGCGCTGCATGATGCGCAGGGCCCGGTTCATGTTCGTGGCCGCTGAATCCAGCGTGGCCCTGGTCTGGGGCTGAATCATGGCGTACACCTCGCCCCGGAACTGGTACACGTAGCCCAGGCCCCGGGCATCCCTGGCGCGCTGCATGTAGGGCAGGGCCCGGGTAGCGTAGTGCAGCACCGAGTCGTAGCGCTGCATGACCAGAAAGGTGTTGGCCAGGTTGAGCAGCAGTCCGCCCCGCTCGCGGGGTGGGACGTTGCCCACGGCTCCTTGCTGCTGGTAAGCCTGCCGCATGTATTTCAGGCCTGCTTTCACATCTTTGGTATCGACCGCTACCAGCCCCATGCATTGGGTGAAGCGCCACTCGTCGGGCAATTGGTGCACCCTGGCCACGCCGGCACCCTCCTGGCTGTACTGCATGGCGGCTACGTAGTCGGCCGCCCGCTCACAGTTCACCACCAGCTGGTACAGGGCATCGGCCACGCCCGGCCAGTCCCGTCGATGGCGGGCCAGCTGCACGGCCTGCTCCCCTACCCGGCGCGCCTCCGGCTCATCCTGGGCAAACAGCGCGTCGCTCAGCGCGCGCAGCGTCCGAAACCGGACCGAATCCGGCAGCCGCCGCCGGGCCACTTCGCGTAGCGAGTCAACGGTAGCACTGTCCCCGGGCGAGGTCAGGCTGTTTTCTGTTGGCAAACCGGTGGCACCGGCTACCGTACTGGCCAGCAGCAGGGCCAGCACGGTCAAACGCTTACCGCCCGCCACGTCGCCTCGACGCACCTTGGGGGCTGAAAATGGAAGTACTGCTGGTATGCATTGCTGGTAGAAAAATTGGGCCCCTCCCCTACCCTGCCCAGGTGGGCCGGCAGCGGAGGAATAGTTTGAAATAGGGATGGAAGAACCGCCCGGCTTCCAATCGAGCCGCGCCGGCGAAATAGCCCCTAACGGATAAGCTTACTTTTTGGGCGACATCATCTGGCGCAGCTGCCGCTGAAACGCTTTCTGAATCTGGGCCTCATTCGCCGCCTTAAACTGGGCGAGGATGTTGTGAATCACGTCAGTCGAGGAGGCTCCTCCACCCAGCAGCAGCCCCATCTGCTGAAAAAACTGCTGGTGGCTGGCCGTGATGCGAATCTGAAAAGTCTTCTTCTCCGCCGAATCCGCAAAGAGGGAGGTTAGGTCCAGCTTGTCCTTGCTGTCCCCCGTGGCCGCTGGCGTCGGCGCAGCCTCTACTTCCACCACCTCCTCTTCTTCCTCCAGGTCATCTGCAACGGGTAACTCAGCCGCCGGCGCGGCCGGCGGTGCCGGTGCTGTCACAGCAGCTGTTTCTTCTCCCTTTGGTTCTACCGGGGTTGTATCAACGGCTGGTGCGGAAGCAGCAGCCAACGAAGGTGCGGGCTCCGTGGCGGCAACGGGTGCAACCGGTACCGACGGTTCCGGCTTTGCGGCTGGGACCGGGGGCGCGGCCTCGGTGGGCACCGGGGCTGGCTCCGGTGCCGGTACCACCGCGGTGGGCGTAGCCGCCGGGGTAGGCGTAGCCTCCGCGGCCGGGGTGGGCAGTACGAAGGGCTGACTGGTCCCCATGTGGCTGATGGCCGCGACGGAGCCCGTCAGGCGGGCCAGCTCGGCCATTTGTTCTTCCGGGGTGAGTTTGGGTTTCTTGGTGGAGGCTTTGGCCATGACGAAGGAGGATGCAGGCTTGAAATTTTAGAGGAAAAGCAGCGGCGGATAAGCCGTGAGGCTACGCGCCGGGGGCTGATTCGACGGCCGGGGCCGTAAACGCAATGGTTTTACCCGAGGGCGTGACCGCCCCCTCTCCTACCACGAGAGTCAGAATTTCCAGGATGAGCTGACCCAGGCCGAGGCGGTTGAGGTCGCGCTCCGGCAGCGGAAACATGGTGGAGCGGTTTTCCTTGTAAGTCATCAGCAGCTCCACCCGGCTCTTGAGCAAGGGCAGGCCTTTCTCCTGAAACAGCTCCTCCGTCTTGTCATAAATCCCTTTTTTCTCGGACTTCACGAACTTGTTCCAGAAGGCATAAAAGCCCAGCAGGTTGGAGTCTTCATCGCGGGCCTGCACAAACTGGCCCAGGATGCCCATGTAGGACATGGTGGATGCGATTGACCCCTTGTCCGGCTCAATCGGCAGGAAAATGTAGTCCACCAACCGGAGCAGCTCGGGGAGCCCCACCACGTTCACCGTGCCGGGCGTGTCCACTAATATGAAATCATAGTCTTGCTCAAATAACCCTTCGATGGAACTGACCGCCTTCTCCACGCTGGAAATGATGACTGGATACGGCGGGATGCCCTGCTTCAGCAGGCGGGCCTGAAACGGCGCTTCCGACTGCAGCCGGTTCTGCTCTTCGAGGCGGTAGGCGTGCAGGGAGTTCTGCGGGTAGTCGCAGTCTACCATGGCCACCTTGTAGCCATAGTAGTAGCACAGCGCCGAGGCCATGTGCGTGCCGATGGTCGACTTACCAGCACCCCCCTTTTGGGTGGCAAATGCGAGTACGTGGGGTTGATTCATGCGAAGGGCCGGAAGATTTGAAGATGTTAGATTGTTAGTTGCACAGTGGCGTTGTTGCACCGCCACTTAGATGCAATGAGGCAACGCAATAAAGTTGCTTTGTTGCAAAAGGCAATAGTTGTCTAGTTGCAAAGTTGCAAAACAACAAAGCTTGCGTGTTGCAGTGTTGTTTAGTTGTAGTGTGGCGAAGGTAACTAGTTGTGTTGTTGCAAAGCAACTTTATGGCAAATTCATTTATGCTTTCTGTGTGGTAAAGTTGCAAAGTTGTTTTAGTGCATTGGTGCAAGTAACCAAACTTTCGGACTTAACAATGTAAATCCTTGCCTAGGTTGTATAGTGGCAAAGTTGCAATGGTGTAGTGTGGCAGTATTAGCCAGGAACCCATACAAAGTAATAAAGACAAAAATTGCGATAATACCAGGTGTAAAGTTGCAAAGGTTTAAAGTTGCAATGTGGCATGAACTACTAAATCTAACTATAGTCCTAGCACCGTGCAACGCCCCCGTTCCAATAGCTCGTTCATCGTCCAGCCAGCCAGCAAGCCATGTCATTGTCCGGACAAACTTCGTTTGCCCGAGTCAATGACACCGCCAAGTTCGCAGGCTCACATGGCTTGGCTTGCTAGTTTAACGTATAGCATTTAGCAATTCGTAATTCTAAAGTAGTTTAGGCAAGCCTGGGTAAGCCAATCTCCCCAGAATCATCATGGAACCAGATAAGCAAGCTGAGAATACCGTTGACGCAGCCCGTACTTTACGTATCGACGTGCGGGTTAGCCCAGATGAGAAAAAGGATTTGCAGGCAAAAGCTACGGCCGCCGGTTATAAGAAAGTGTCGGCTTATTTGCGCGATGTGGGCCGGGGAGTGGAGGTCAAAGAAACTATCCCGCCGGAGTTGCGGCGACAGCTGGTAGGCATCGGAACCAACCTCAATCAGATAGCTCGGCTGGCGCAGGCTGGTAAATCATTCAGCTCTCACGAGGCTCAACTGGTACAGGCGCTGGCTATCATCCGAGGGTACCTGATATGATTGCAAAGACCACCATTGGTAATGACTTTGAGGGGGCATTAACTTATGGCGCGGGGCAGCGCCAGGGCCGGGGCAAGGAGCCGGGGGAGGCTCCACTTTTGGTCGTGGCTAATCTGATTCCGGGCACTCCCAGGGAGATGGCGCTGGACATGCGGGCCGTGGCGGCGCAAAGCAAAAAGATTCAGAAGCCGGTGTGGCATACCGTGCTTTCGTGGAAGGCGGGGGAGGTGGTGAGCCAGGGGCAAAAAGTAGCGGCTGCCCAGCGCTATTGCGAGCTGATTGGCGCGCCCGTTGACCGACACCAGGTGGTCGTTTATGAACACCGGGATAAAAAGCACGCGCACGTTCACATCTACTTGAACCGGGTGCCAATTGACGGGGGGCCAGCGCTGCGGACGGATAATAACTTTTACCGGCAGCCGGCCATCACGCGGCAGATAAGTCAGGAGCTGGGTATGGACCCCATTCCTGAGCGGCGGCGCAGCCTGCGGGCGCTGGACCCCACGAAAGAGGCAGCACGAGAGCAGGTGAGTCGGGCGTTACAGTTGTTACTCGCGCAGGCCGATAGGGGAGGGGAGGAGTGGCTGGCTTTGCAATTGCAAAAAGAACTGATTGGGGTTCGCTATACCCACGACAAGGGCGGCGTACTGCGGGGCGTGAGCTTTGAATTGGACGGCGTAGCGGTCCGGGGGCAGGAGGTGGGCTACAAAGGGGCGCAGCTGCGCGAAGCCCTGGCCGCGCCCGGGTTGCAGGTGGTAATAGGACCGGAAATTGCGCGTGCGCCCGGCGCGGACCAGCCAGCCGTACTGCCGAAGCCAAGTCGGCCCGAGCCGGCGAAGCGCCCCCGCCGGAAGGGGCCCGCCCGGTAGTGGCCGGACGGGTAGGGCGGTTCATTCGTGTGCGCGGCGTGCACCTCACCGCTGACTTTGGACCGCTCGTCAAATAATCTGCGCCGGGCGTTGCCGGCGGGGGTAAGTTGCTTGATTCACCAAGCGTTTCAAGCGATGGAAGACGAGAAAGGACTGCGAAAAATCATGGAGTTTATGCGGCTGTTTGCCATTGTGCTGATGGGCATCAACATCTACTATTACTGCTTCGGCTACTTCAAAGGCATGGGCTGGACGCCGGCCGTAGTCGGGCATATTCTGGAGAGCTTTACCAAGAATACTTTCTTGTTTAAGGCCAGCTGGGTGAGCAAGACGCTGGCCGTGGTATTCCTGCTGTTGAGCTGCCTCGGCACGCGGGGACGGGCTAATGAAAAGCTCAAAGGGGTTTCGGTGGCGGGCTACGCGGCCATTGGGCTGGCACTGATTTATGGCTCAGACGTGGTGCGCGGCTTCACGCTGGGTGCCGGACTGACGACGGCGCTTTATACCGGGCTGCTGTCGGCGGGCTTTCTGCTGCTGCTGAGCGCAGGGGCCTGGCTGAGCCGGCTGTTCAACAACGACCTGATGAAGGACATCTTCAACAAGGCCAATGAGAGCTTCCCCCAGGAGGAGCGGCTGATGGAAAACGAGTATTCGGTGAACTTGCGCACGGAGTACCAGCTGCGCGGCAAGCAGCACCACGGCTGGTTGAACGTGGTCAATCCGTTCCGGGCCACGATGGTGCTCGGCACGCCGGGCTCGGGCAAGAGCTTTGCAATCATTAACGAGTTCATCCGGCAACACCTGGCCAAGGGCTTCTGCATGTACATCTACGACTACAAGTTTGACGACTTGAGCCGCATCTGCTACAACACGCTGCTGCGCCACCAGGACAAGTTTGATAAGCCGGTGGGCTTTTACGTCATCAACTTCGACAACCCGCGCAAGAGCCACCGCTGCAACCCGCTGCTGCCCGAGCTGATGACCGACATCGTGGATGCCTACGAAAGCGCCTCCACCATCATGCTCAACCTGAACAAGAGCTGGATTCAGAAGCAGGGCGACTTTTTCGTGGAGTCGCCCATCAACTTCGTGGCGGCCATCATCTGGTTTTTAAAGCTATTCGAAAAGGGTAAATACTGCACCTTTCCCCACGTCATCGAGTTTCTGAGCCGCGACTACGAGGAGATTTTTCCGGTGCTGGCCTCATACCCGGAAATTGAGAACCTGGTGAAGCCGTTCGTGTCGGCGTTTCAGAAAGATGCCATCGAGCAGCTGGAAGGCCAGATTGCTTCGGCACGTATTCCGCTGGGCCGGTTGGCCTCGCCGCAATTGTATTGGGTGATGTCGGGCAACGACTTTACGCTCGACATCAACAGCAACGAGGAGCCTAAGGTATTGTGCGTGGGCAATAACCCCGACCGCCAAGCCATCTACGGAGCGGCGCTTGGTCTCTACAATGCGCGGCTAGTGAAGCTGGTGAACCAGAAGGGCAAGCGCAAATCGTCCATCATCATCGACGAGCTGCCCACCATCTACTTCAAGGGGCTCGACAACCTCATTGCCACGGCCCGCAGTAACAAGGTGAGCACGTGCCTGGGATTCCAGGACTTCTCGCAGCTGGAACGCGACTACGGCCAGAAGGAGGCCGAGGTCATCAAGAACACGGTGGGCAACGTGTTCAGCGGGCAGGTATCAGGCAACAGCGGCAAGTGGCTGAGCGAGCGGTTTGGCAAGATTCTGCAGCAGCGCCAGAGCCTGAGTATCAACATGCACGAAACCAGTACCAGCCTTTCCACCCAGATGGACAGCATGATTCCGGCCAGCACCATTGCCAACCTCACCCAGGGCAACTTCGTGGGTGCGGTGGCTGACAACTTTGGCGAGGAAATCGACCAGAAGGTGTTTCACGCCCGCATTCAGGTGGATGTGAAGGCGGTGGCCGCCGAAGCGAAGGCCTACCAGCCCATTCCCGACATCACCAGCTTCATTAACCCGGCCACGGGCAAAGACGAGGCCGAAGAGATGATTAAGGCCAACTTCAACCGCGTGAAAACCGAGGTGAAAGAACTGTGCGCCCGCGAGCTGCTGCGCATCGGGCAGGACCCCACGCTGCGGCACCTCATCAAGGAGAAAGCCGAGAAGTAACGGGGCGGCTAGCCGCAGCAGCTGCCCGGGCCCTGCTGCTGGATGGGAGGGCAGGGTACCGTGCCGTAGGAACAATACACGCAGCAGTCGCCGGCCAGGGGTTTGAGCACCGTAAGACAGCCCGGGCACTCGTAAAAGTATTGGCAGGCATCGGTGGGCATCTGTTCGGTCTGCTGATGCGCGCAGACCGGGCAGGTGAGCGTGGAAGTAAGCTGCGGGCTTTTGAGCGTAGGGAGTGGCATCCGATAATTAGTTGCGGGTTATAATTTGGTAGCCCGTGCCGTTGATGGCTTTTTCCACCTGCGTGGCCGGGCTCTTCTGCGCATCAAAACGCACCTGCGCGGTGCCCTGCGCATACGACACGGTGACGGCCTGCACGCCCGGCAACTGCTGCACTGTGTGCTCGACGTGCTGGGCGCAGGCCTCGCAGGTCATGCCTGCGATGCGGTAGGTGGCCGTCTGCCACACCGGAGTGGCCCCGTTTGCTGCCAGGACCGGCGCGGCGGTGGGCGAGGCCGGGTACAGGCGCGCCCCGTAGTAGGGAAAAGCCAGCAGCAGCACCGCCAGCCCGGTCACCATTCCCAGAAAAAGCCGGGATTGGGTGAATGCCGGCTTGGCATCTGCCGCACAACCGCAGTCATCGGTGGCCGGGGCCGGCTTGAGCTTCTGGTACCACGCGAAGCCCAGCACGCCCACCGTGAGCGCCATTAGATAGGGGCGGAAAGGTTCGAGCCAGGAAAAGGCCGACGCGGAAGCACCGAGCCCGCCGACCAGGGCCAGCAGGGGCGTGATGCAGCACAGGGAGGCAGCCAGGGCGGTGAGTAGCCCCGCGCCGAGCAAGGGCTTGCTGGTGGAGGTAGGTGCGTTCATGGGGCTGGCTGAAGCGTCGGGGTAGCAGGGTAGCCGGTTAGCAGCGGGCGCAACAGGGGCAGGTGCTGCTCGCTAAGCGCGTAAAAAACCGTTTGGCCCACTTTGCGGGCGGTGACCACGCCGCCGTCCTTTAGCTTGCGCAGATGCTGCGAAACGGCCGATACCGTCATGTCCAGCACGTCAGCGATGTCGCACACGCACAGCTGTTGCTCGGCCGCCAGCAGATACAGCAGTTTGAGCCGGACCTCGTTGCCCGCCAGCGCCAGGACAGTGGCCGTGGCTTCAAGGGATGGCCCGGCCAATGCCAGGCGTACCTGGCATTGCCGGATATAATCAGCATCGGCAAAAACCCGGATGCAGGCGTTGGCTTCCATAAGAACTGTTTTCGCAAAGGTAGTACTTGCGTGTTTAAGCAAGTGCTAAAATACGCGAAGCTTTAGCTGGGGCATTCCGCCGTTCGTGTGGTGTGCTGGCACCTCACAGCCCATTTCCGGCCACTCATCAACTTTCTCCCCAGGGCCTGATGGAGGCCGGTAGGTTTGCAGCGTCGAATTCCGGGCTGGCCGCGCCTGCGCCGGCCGGAAGGACAGCTTTTATTCACCTACCCATTCCTCCTATGGCTGAGCAAGATGAAGTGAATACCCCCACGCCGGAGCGCTGGTACATGAGTGCGGTGCCGACCTCCAACGGCAACTTCAGCGGCCAGGGCCTGCAACGCGAGCCCGCCGGTCACTCCCTCTATGAGATTCAGATTAATCCCGCCAACCCCAGCCAGGCGGCCCTGCTGCCGGCCCCCGGCGCGGATGGCCGGCTGCTGAATGCCTTTGACCACGCCCTGATGCGAGCTTTTACCACCAACCGGCTCCCCGGCCGGGAGGATAAATTTCTCACGGTAGAAAAGCCCACGCTGCTGGAAAAGGTGGGGGAGAATTGGAAAATCAGTGAGCAGGGCCGCGTGGGCTACAGTGCCACCGAGCCCGAGCAGCGGCTGCAGGTATTTGGCCAGTTAACTACACAAGCCACCCAGCAAGCCGAACTGACCACGCGGGCCGAGGAGCTGGCTGGCGAGGTGGCCACCACTACGGGCACTGTTCGCACTGAGGCGGAAGCGGAACTAGAGGTAGTGGCCAACCGTGCGCAGCAAGGCCCCGACGAGAGCCGCGCCACTTACGCGGATGCCCTGCGCGATGACGCCCGGGCGGAAGTAGGGGAGGTGCCAGGCAGCGAGCAGCGGCCCGTGCCCCCCGCACCGGTCCCGGATGCCGCGGCCGGCGCGGAGCCAGTCGGAGAATTGCGCATTGCCTGGCAGCAGCAGGGCGGCGAAGTGGCCCCGCTGCTGGAAATGCGGGCCTACCTTGACCAGCTAAAGGAAGCCGGCGTAGCGGTGGGCGCTTTGCAGCTGGAGCGCGACCCGGCGGGCAAGCTCAGCGGCGGTTTCGCGGTGAGCTACGACCCGGAGTCGCACAAGCTGGGCCAGCTCGAAGCGGCCCTGCAAGGCTTTCGGCAAGTGGGAAGCGGGGTAGCCGTAGTAGAAAAGCCGGAGCAGGCCGCCGCCCGGCGGCTGGAAGTGGGCTACGATGACGACTATGAGCCCCAGCGCAGCAAGCAGGTGCGCGAGGCCTTCGGTGTGAAGCAGTGGGATGCGCTCAGTGCCCAGCTTTCGGCTGTGCCCAAGCACGCCCTCACGGCCCCGGAACAGGTGCAGCAGGCCGCCGCTGAGCAGCGGGTGCAGCAGCTGGCCCAGCAGCAGGGCAAAACCACCGAGCAAGTCATCCGCGACGGCAAGAGCATTTTTGACATCGACACCAGCGGCAACCCCGCCTCGGCGTTTCTGAAAAACTTCTACGCCCACCTGAACGGCGGCCCCAAGACCCGGCAAAGTCTGGAAGTCGACTACGAGAAAACCCGTCAGGATTTGCAGGCCCGCCTGACCCGCCACGCCGGCACGGCCCAGCCGGCGCTTGCGCCCGGCCCGCCGGCCCCGGATGCCAAGGCTCCCGGCGTAGCGACTGGCCCCGCCGTGGGGGAAGCTGCCCGCCAGGCCGTCGCGATGCAGGTCCCGCCGGCGGCCCTGTTCCAAGCTAATGAGGTACCGCAAAAAGTGCTGGCCTCCCTCGGGTTGAACCTAGCCGAATTAACGGGCAGCGGGCAGCTGCAAAAGCTGCTCAGCGGTGAAAAAACAGACCTTTTGCCCATGCAGGTAGCGGGCAAGGAGGGGCAGGAACCCGTGAAGTTCGAGGGCAAGATGGTGCTGCACCGCGAAGCTGACGGCACGGCCACGCTCAAAATGGAATTGCCCCAGGAGAAGCTGGTTATTCCCAACGAGATTGGCGGTCAGCCCTTCACCCCCGAGCAGCGCCAGCGGCTCGAAACCGAGGGCAACGCCGGCCTGATGCGCGGCCTTAAGGACGAGCAGGGCCGCGAGTTCAACGGCTACGTGGCCGTGGATAAGGCCATGAACAAGGTGGTGGTACTGC
This sequence comes from Hymenobacter aerilatus, assembly GCF_022921095.1. Classification (NCBI taxonomy): domain Bacteria; kingdom Pseudomonadati; phylum Bacteroidota; class Cytophagia; order Cytophagales; family Hymenobacteraceae; genus Hymenobacter; species Hymenobacter aerilatus. Next base: position 10,839 of record NZ_CP095054.1, on the reverse strand, counting down.
CCGAAAGCAAGGTGACGCTGCACGACACCGTGGCCGGCGTCAAGCTGACCCCAGAGCAAAGTCACGACCTGCGCGAGGGCAAGGTGGTAACGCTGGCCAACATGGCCAGCGGCAACGGCGGGCAGAAGTTCGACGGCACCGTGCAGGTGAACGCCGCCAAGGCCTGCATCGAGGTGAAACCGGCCGCCCACGAACTGAGCCAGCGCCAGGCCCCGCGGGCCGAGCAGACGGTGAAGGCCACCACTCCGACCGTAGCCCCGGCCCCCGAGAAAGCTGAAGCGCCCCAGGTAAAAACCCGGGGCCCCCGCCACTAAGCTGGCCCATCCCAATCCCTCCTTTTCTCATCCCACAAGCCCGGAAGCCCACTTCCGGGCTTCTTTTTTCTGCCTTCCATTCTTCGAAATCATCCGCTTTACCATGGAACACGAACTCACCTTCCAGAAGATTAAAGAGCAGGTTGAGCTGCCCGAGCTGCTGAGCCACTTCGGCTACAACCTCCGAAAAGGCGAACACCTCGGCAAGGGCAAGTGGCACGTCTTCGAGGGCGATGACACGCTGGTAGTATTCAAAGGCCGGGGCGGCGACTGGATGTATTTCAACGCCCAGGACGACCGCGACAAGGGCAGCGTCATCGACTGGATGAAGAACCGGGTCAGCTCCGACCGCATCGCCGGCATTGGCCCGCTGCCGGGCCGCAACCTTTGGCAGTCGGTCAATGACCACTTCCGGGCTTACCTCAACTTGCCCGAGGCGCAGCGGCCCCGGCTCGACCTGCCGTCCATTGTGGAAACCGCGCCCGGCGAGAAGTTCCACAGCATCTACACCCAGCACTGCCGGCCGCTCGAAAACACGGCCTACCTGGAAGGGCGCGGTATTACCAAAAGCACGATAGATAACCCGCAGTTTACCGACCGCATCCTCAATCAACTCCACACTGTTCAGAAGGAGGGCTTGCCGCCCAAAACCTACGTTAACACGGCTTTCCCGGCCTACCACGAGGGACGGGTAGTGGGGCTGGAACTGAAGGGCGAGGGCTTCAAGGGCCAAGCGCCCGAAAGCCAGTTTACCCGCTCGCTGTGGCTGAGCAAGCTGCCCGAGGGCCGGCCGGCGGCGGTGCTGGTGGTCAGCGAGTCGGCTATCGATACGCTGTCCTACGCGCAACTGCACCCCGGTGAAAGCGCCCTGTATGCTTCCACGGCTGGTACGCTCACCCAGAACAAGATTTTCGAACTGAAGCGGCTGCTCAGCGAGGAGCATATTCCGGCCATCCGCGCTGCCTTCGACAACGATACGCAGGGCCATCACTTCGATACCCGGCTGCTGGCGGGCCTGGCCAGCGAGCAGAACCCCATGAAAGTGGTTCGCGAGCACGAGCACCGGCTGACCGTCGAAATCACGGCCGCTCACCCGGCCGGCGTGCAGGGGCTGAGTCAGCACCTTAAAAGCTACAACGACCAGGCTACCCGGCAGTACGCCCAGGAAAACGGGGAGCCGGGCAACCCGGCCAGCAGTCAGACCCTGCGCGACGAGCTGGTTCACTCCAACAAGCTGGGAGCCCACACCTACCAGTTTCACGTGCCAATGAGCCGCGAAGCGCTGGGGGCTTTTAATCAGGCAGCCAGCCAAGCATTGGCTTTTGAGCACCGGGTGGAGCTTGTGAAGAGCCAGGGCAAGGACTGGAACCAGGACCTGAAACAGGACCAGCTGCAGCGGGTGGTCTGGCGCGAGCTGGGTGGTGTCGAAGAGGACCAGTACGGCTTCGGCCAGCAGCACTGGGACAACCCACCTATCGAAGGCCAGGGCAAAATTGCGCAACTGCACGAGGCGCAGGCCCAGGCCCGCCGCCAGGGCGAGCGGCTGCTCGTGGTCGAGTTGCGGGAAAGCCGCGATGCCGTGGCGCTGCTGCCCACCCTGCGCGACAACCTCGAAAAAGTCGGGCTTACCATTGACCACGCCCTCAAGATTGAACCGACCGCAGCCCGCGAAATTGCCACGGAGCTAACGCTACGCTACCGGCTGGATTCGCCGCAACTGCCAGCCATCAGCGACGCGCTGGATGCGTTGCGGCAAAATCCCAGAACGACGGTCATTGAGCCGGGGCCGGATGCCACGGAGCGCCGGCAGTTGGCCATAGCGCAGGAGCAGCAGCGCCGGGCCGGCCCTGAGCTGGTGCCCAGTGATTCTCCCGCCCACGACCAGGCCCGGCAATCGTTTATCGAAGCTGCGGGCCTGGTGGCCCGGGAACTGCGCGAGAGCGCTGCCACGCTGAACGCGGCTCGCTTGCAGGAAGTCAGCCGGCAGCTGCTGACCAAACCTGCGCTAGAAGGCCTGAACCGGGAGAACGTGGAGAAGGTGCTGGCCGTGGTCGATAAGCTCGACACGTTGAAGGATAATCCCGCCGTGCAGCAGCTGCGCCAGGCCGTGCGGCAATTGGAGCAGCCCGCCCAGACGCAGACTGTGCCGCAAAAGCCCCGGCCGAGCCCCCGCTTGTAGGCCGGCAATGCTGGTGCAACGGACTTGGCCGTTTTCAGCCGCTCCATAACCGGGGCGGCTTTTTTGTGTGCGGCAAGGCGAGGGTCTACGTGGCCGGCGGCAGGAGCAAGGCCAGCAGCTGCTGCTGCAGCTGTTCCATGGCCGTCATGCGCCCGGCAAGCTGCCCGATGGCGGCCAGGATTTCTTCCGTTGCCGGGGAAGCCTGGGCGGTGACCACGGCGGTGGGCGTGCGCCCGCGCTCCTTGCGCCGGCGGGCTTTGATTGCCGACTGGCTTTCGAGCGGGTGGGCCCGCCCGGCCCGCTGGTTGCAGGCCGCTACCCGGCAGGGGCTGCCGCAGTATTTCTGCACCCACCGCTTCTTGGGGACAAACTTTCGCCGGCAGTATTCGCAAGCAATCTGGGAGGTGTCGAGGAGTGACAAAGGCGTTTCGCGTTAATACCAATTGCAAGTAACGAAAACACATTTTGTGTCCTATGAATCGCTACCCGGCGGTCGCAGGTTTGCAGCGATGAACCTGCTCCGAATTTTTGCCCCGACCTTCCAACAAGCTACCGCCCCGCCGTCCCGTGATGGAGTTGTATCTGCTCCCCCGGCTAAATCACGCTTGCAGCCCCCATAAGCGGGCTATAAATGAGCGTGCATTTCTGGCAAGGCATTGACGTGTATTGGGTTGACTTTCTGACAGCATCAGATAAACCGCTCGCCGGCTTCGCTCACCTTTGCGAGTGTCCGAGCTGGGCAACCCCAACATTTCCCGGCTTCCAAAAAAAGTTTGCCATTCACCCCCATTTGGACTGCCGACGATGTGGCAGGGGGGCTACTTAGTCTCGTCGGGGCGGATTAACGCTGCCTCGCGCAAATCTGGTTACCCACTTCAACCGCCGGGCCTTATGCCCGACTTTTAACAAACACGTAGCATGAGCACGAAGAAAATTGCCGCTTACACAGCCCTGCTGACCTTGGTGGCCGCCGGGTTATTTGCCGCCTACCGGGTGGTGCAGTTCTACCACGAAGTTACCCGGCCCCTGGCGCCGGTATCGGCCCCGGCGGCCCCGTTCGCACACCCCGGAAAGAAAGTTACGACCTACACCTTTTCGGTTATTCAGGAAGTTGTGGTGCCGCCCACCACGGTGTCCACGCAACGCCCACGGCGGCATCGGTAGGTGGGAAGACCAGCTTGCTTATGTGGTGTAATACTGGCTCAGCAGCACCAGCAACCCCAGGGCCAGGTAGATGCCGAAGCGTTGAAGTTTCAGGGCGGGCTTGTGGTGGTGGCACATGCGGGGCCAACACGGCTTCCGGCCATTCCGTTGCACTTGGGTGGCGTCCCGTATAATTCGGCTTTCGAGCTACTTGGTTATGGCCTATCCCGAAGACGATACTGCCGGCATGACGCAGCTCATGCGCTATGTGCTTACCATCGACAATATGTGCGGGCCGGACTGCATCAGGTGGGTGCGCGAGCGGCTGGTGGGCCTGGGCCTGGTAGTGGACCGCGTGGCCGTGGGCGAAGCCGAAGTGGCCACGGCCCACGTCAACGGCCCCGACCTCAAAGCCATTCAGGCCGCATTGGAAAGCGGTGGCTACCAGCTGGTGGGGGCCGTAACCAAAGTTGGCTAGCCAAGGGTGGAATGGGCGCAATGCCCATTTGTTAATCAGGCCACAGTAGTGCTGACTACATGGCTGCGGGCTTCAGGCTCGCCCTGCTGGGTTTCGTGCTGCACGTAGTATTCCAGCAGTGTGCCGGGCGCAAAGGTGTCAGTATCAAGGAAGGGCGAGCGGGCGTTGACGGCCACCCGCTGCCAGGTGGAGGCCTCGCCCCCGACGCGGCGAAAGACGTGGGCGACTTCCAGCAGCTCCTTTGAGAAAGCCAGGTGGCGGCCGGTGGGCTCCAGGGTCAGGTCAATTTTGGCGGTGTGCATGCGCAGCGTAGTTGAATAGGGTGGGGTCAGGCGACCATGCCCAGAATTAAAAACAGGAGGAAGCCCACAAAAAAGGCCAGCGTGAGCAGCGGCGTTTCGGTTTCCTCGTGCGCTTCGGTCAGCAGCTCCTCGGTGACCAGAAACAGCAGCGCGGCCAGGCCAAAGGAAAGCACGATTTCCAGCAAGTTGCCGGTGGCCCCGCGCAGTACGGTGGTGCCAATGCCCGCCCCGACCAGCAGCATGAGCGAAGTGCCGGCCACAATCGCGACGGCCCGGCCCTTGCCGTGGCCGTCCTGCCGCAACTCAATGGCCGTGGCCAGGCCCAGCGACAGCAGCTCGATGGTGAGGGCAATGGCCAGCAGGGTGCCTTCCTTCGCGCCCGCCGCAAAGCCGATGCCCAGCAGCAGCCCGTCAATGAGAATATCAATGCCAATGGCCACCAGCAGGCCCCAGGGCAGGGCGGCCGCGGTGGGTGGGGCGGTTACGCCGGCGCTTCCGGCCGGCGCATTGCCTGCTGCCCCAGGCTCCTCTTTCTTTTCGAGGCGCTGGGTGAAGTAGCGCAGTCCCAGCATGGTGGCCACGCCCAGCCCGAAGCCCAGCGCCACTTCGTAGGGCGCATGGTGCTGCACAATGTCGGGCAGCAGCTCGACGGCCACGACCGAGAAGATGACGCCCGCCGCGAAGTGCAGAATGGCGCTGCGCAGCTTCGGGCCGGGCGCCCGCCACACGGCCAGGGCCGCGCCAGCAATCATGACCACGGCCGGCAGCAGCGAAAAGCCCAGCATGGTGGACCAGGGCGGCGTGACGGCGGCGGGAATAGTAAGCAGCATGGATGAAGCGGATATAAATGTTAGTAGGAGGAGTTTGCCGCGTGGGCCTTAAGCCAGCGCTGGTACTGCTTGATTTCGGCCTGCTCGTCGCGCACAATCTGGCGGGCGGCGTTTCTTACTTCCGCGTCCTTGCCATAGGCCAGCTCGGTTTGGGCCAGGGCCACCCCCGTTTGGTGATGCACCTGCATAATCGTGGCAAAATCAGCATCAAGGGTGCCAGGCAGGGACGGCGGCTGGCGCAGGGGAGCCAGCGCGGCTGTGATGCGGCGCACAAACGGGTCCTGGGCGTTGCCCGGCCGGTATTCCTGGCCCGCCGGCGGCTGCTGGGTGAGGGCCAGCGTGAGCACGTGGTTGTCGCGCTCATGGCCCTTGAGCACGTGCTGGGCCAGGGCGCGCAGGGTTGAGTCTTTGCCGTGCGATAGTTCTACCGCCGCCAGCCGCTGGGCCCCGCCGTGGTGCACGCTCATCAGGCGGGCAAAGTCCTCGTCCCAGCACCCGAGGCGGCGCGCCGTATCGAGTTGCTGCGCGAGCAGCTGCAGGGTATCGCCCAGGGCCGGGGGCGCGGCCACGGGTGCCGGCTTCGGCTTAGTTCCGGCGTGCACTTCCAGTTCGTGCTCATCGGTATCGTGCCGAGAGCTGCAGCTGCTGATGAGCCCGCTTCCTGCCAGTAGCCAGACCAGAATCAAGAATGAAACCTTCATGTTTCGTGCTTCGGGTAATGTCTGATGGGCTTACGTTTTGGCGGGTGCGGCTTTGCTGGTGAAGTCCATCCGTTGAATCCGCACGGCGTTGAGAATGGCCAGCAGGGCCACGCCCACGTCGGCAAACACCGCTTCCCACATGGTGGCCACGCCGCCGGCCCCCAGCGCCAGCACGATGCCCTTCACGATAAAGGCCAGCCAGATATTCTGCCACACCACGCTATGGGTGGCGCGGGCAATGCGGCGGGCCGTGGCAATCTTGCTCGGGTGGTCGGTTTGAATCACCACGTCGGCCGTTTCGATGGTGGCATCGGAGCCCAGCCCGCCCATGGCAATGCCCACGTCGGCCAGGGCCACCACCGGGGCATCGTTCACCCCGTCGCCCACGAAGGCCAGCTTGCGGCCCTCGGAGAGGTACTGCTGCACGTATTTGGCCTTGTCTTCGGGCAGCAGCCCGCCGTGGGCTTCGGTGATTCCTAATTCTTTGGCTACGCGCTGCACGATGCTGTCCTTGTCGCCGGAGAGCATGACCAGCTTGCTGATGCCGTCGGCTTTCAGCTCCTGCACGGCGCGGGCCGCGTCCTCTTTCGGGGCGTCAGCCACCGTGAGGTAGCCGGCATATTTTCCGTCCACGGCCGCCACCACAATGCTGTCCACCACCTGGTCGACTTCGGGCGGGTAGGCCACGCTGAACTTGGTCAGCAGCTTGGTGTTGCCCGCCAGTATGTCGTGGCCATCCACCTTGCCGCGCAGGCCGTGGCCGGCAATTTCCTCCACGTTATCGACGGGCACGCCCGCCGCAGCCGCCCCGACGTGGGCCACTACCGCCTTGGCAATGGGGTGCGTCGATTTGGTTTCCAGCGCCCCCACCAGGCGCAGCAGCTGCTCGGGGGTAGTGCCGGCCGCCGGCTGCACCTGCTGCACGGCAAACACGCCCTGCGTGAGCGTGCCGGTCTTGTCCATTACCACGGTATCAATTTCGCGCAGCACGTCCAGGAAGTTGGAGCCCTTAAACAGGATGCCCGCTTTCGAAGCCGCGCCTATGCCGCCGAAGTAGCCCAGCGGAATGCTGATGACCAGCGCGCAGGGGCAGGAAATGACCAGAAACACCAGCGCCCGGTAAAGCCAGTCGCGGAACACGTAGTCGCTCACCACGAAGTAGGGCACCACAATCAGCAGCACGGCCAGCCCCACCACGATGGGGGTATAGATTTTGGCAAACTTGGTGATGAACTGCTGCGTTTTGGCTTTGCGGCCCACCGCGTCCTGCACCATGGCCAGGATTTTCGAGAGCTTGGTGTCTTTAAAAGCGGCCGTCACGGTCACCTGAATCAGGGATTCCAGGTTAATCATGCCGGCCAGTACGGCCTCGCCCGGCTGCTTGGTTTGCGGGGCCGACTCGCCGGTAAGGGCGGCCGTGTTAAAGCTGGCCTCCTTACCGTTGAGGGTGCCATCGAGGGCTACTTTCTCGCCGGGCTTTACTTCCATCACGTCGCCTACCTGCACCGCTTTGGGGTCGAGCACCAGCGACTGGCCGCCGCGCACCACGGTCACTTCGGTGGCCTGAATTTCGAGCAGGGCCTTGATGCTGCGCTTGGCCCGGTTCACGGCCGCGTCCTGAAACAGCTCGCCCACAGTGTAAAACAGCATCACGGCCACCCCTTCCGGGTACTCGCCAATAGCAAAGGCCCCGAGCGTGGCCAGACTCATGAGCAGAAACTCGTTGAAGATGTTGCCGCTGGGAATGCTGAGCACGGCGGCTTTCACCACCTTCCAGCCCACCAGCACGAAGGCCAGCCCGTACCAAACCAGGCGCACATAACCAGCAAAAAAGCCGACTTTATAGTAGTCTAGCGCGATGCCGGCTAGCAGCAGCGCGAAGCTGATGCCCGGCACCAGGTAGGGGTTGTCGCCGGCCGGGCCGTGGTCGTGCCCGTCGTGGTCGTGGCCCGCGTGGTCGTCATCTTCCGCGTCTCCCAGGCTCAGTTCGCCGGGGTCGTGCTGATGGCCGGCGTGGTCGTGGGGCGCTTCGGCCGGGGCGTGGTCGTGGCCGGGTACGTCGTGGCCCTGGGGAGCGGCCGCCGCGTCGGGCGTGAGCTGCGCCCGGGTGAGCGCGCCTGCGTTTTCGGGCTGCACCTGCTTGGCGGTGTTCAGCTCCTCGTCGAGGTTATTGGATGAAGGGTCAGGCATGGAGTCAAGAATGAGTGTTCAGAATAGAAAAAGAACCGGGCGCAGCTGGCGCTACCAGTCCACGAAAAAACCGGCCACGCCCACCAGCACCAGCACCGCGCCGGTTAGCCGCCGCTCGTACCGGGCCAGGCCGTCGAGCCGGAGCCGGCCGAGGCCCCGGTGCGCCAGCGCCACCAGCGCGCACATGGCCGACACCGAGGCCAGCAGGTACACGCCCATCAGCCCGGCCAGCGCCGCCGGGCCGTGGGTGCCAGCGGCCAGAAAAAAGGTTTGAATTTCCAGGCAGGGTGCCAGGAACATGGTGGCCGCCAGCCCCAGCACCACCCGGCGGCGGGACCGGCGCAGCTGCACGGGGGAGGGGTCCGGATGCGTGTGCCCCCGTCCCGAAAAAGCGTAGAGCACCCCGATGCCGATGAGCAGACCCGGCCCCACCCACCCCGCGGCCCGCGCAAACCGCCCGGAGAGCTGCCAGCCCAGCAGGCCCAGCGCCAGCCCGATGCCCACCGTGCTCAGCACATGGGCCAGCCCGGCCACCGCCGTCACGCCCACGGCCCGCCGCAGGGGCCACTTTTCGGCGCGGGCCACCGCCAGCACCGGGGCCCAGTGGTTGGGGATGGTGGCGTGCAGCAGGCTCAGCAGCAAAGCTCCGGTGAATAATTCCAGCATGGGGCAGGTTGTCAGGGGTTAATCTTCCTCCTCGGCGTTTTTGAGCTTGCCGAGCAAGGCATAAGCCCCCTCTACGACAAAGCGCAGCGGTTTGCCCTGCTCGGTGGCCGGCAGGTGAAACTCGGTGTAGCCGTCTTCGCTCACGCCCCGCGTCACGGGCACGAGGCGGTAGGTGGCCCGGCCGGCGGCCGGGCCCGAATCGGTGGCCACGAACACGTAGGACTGGGCCCCGTACTGCACCACCGCTTTTTCCGGCAGGGTGGGCACGGTCACGCGGTTGGTTTCGATGACGGCCCGCACGAAGGTGCCCGGCAGCAACTGCTCGTCTTCCCGGTCCAGGTGGGCGTGCACCCGCACGGTGCGCTCGTCGCTGATGGTTTTGCTGATGAGGTACACGTGGGCCGTGCGCTCCCGGCTCAGCGAGTCGTTGCCCAGGGAAAAGCGCACCAGCTGGTTTTCCTTCACCTGCGGAATGTCCTTTTCAAACACGGTCAGCTCGACGTGCAGGTGCTCGGGGTTGACGATTTCAAACAGCACGTCGGTGGGCGTCACGCTCTGGCCGATGCTCACGTTCACGGCCTTCACGAAGCCACCTTTAGGGGCCCGCAGGATGGCCGTGCTCACGATGTTCCCACCGATGGGCAGGCCGGCCAGGCGCAGGCGGGCGGCCTGGGCATTGGTTTTCACTTGCAGGGCCTCGTACTCGGCCTGGGCACGCTGGAAGTTCTTTTGGGGCGCTACCTCCTGCCGGTATAGCTCGCCCTGGCGCTCGTATTCAGCTTTCGCAAACTTGAGCTGGCTGCGGGTTTCCTGGTAGTCCTGCTGCAGCTGCACGAAGTCGGGGTTGCGGATGACGGCCAGCACCTGGCCGACGCGCACCCGCGAGCCCTGCAGCAGGTCGGTCCGGTCCACAAAGCCGCCCAGCGGGGCGCTGACCGATACCAGGTTTTCGGGCGGCACGTCGAGTACGCCGTTCACTTTCAGCCCCCCGCTCATGGGGCGCTCGGTGAGGGCGCCCAGGCGCACGCCGCCCACCTGCTGCTCGGCAGCGGTGAGCGTGACGCGGTCGGCGGGGCCTTTCTCGGCCGCTTCCCCGCCGGGGGCTGTGGAGGCCGTTTCTTCTTTTTCCGTGGGGGCTTCCTTGGAGCCGCAGCCGCTTAGCAGGCCGAGCAGCACCAGGGGGAGGGCTAGGTATCGCATGATGATTCTGAGGTTGAAGGGAGAAGGCGTAGCGCGGCGCGGGCCGGGCTACTGGCTGCCCAGGAGGTATTCCAGCTCGATAACGGTCTGGTTGTGCTGCAGCAGCGCGTCGAGGTAATCGAGGCGCAGGCGGCGGGCGCGCTCCAGGTTGAGCAGGTATTCGGAATAGCCGGTTTCGCCGGCCTTGTAGGCAATCGTCGACAGGCGGGTGATGACCGTGGCCTGCGGCAGGGCCGTGCTTTCGAAGTAGGCCAGGCGCTGCTGCTGCTCGGTGCGTCGCAGCAGCAGCTCATCGAGCTGGCCGGCCAGCTCGGCCCGGTAGCGGTCGAAGCCGGCCTGCGCCACCTGCTCCTGCAGGCGGGCGGCCTGCACCCGCGCTTTCTGGGGCCGCCGCCACAAGGGCACGGCCACCCCAGCCTGCACGCCCTGGAAGCGGGAGCCCCCGCCGAAGTAGCGCTCGGTGCCGGCCGCGTCGAGGCGCTGGTAGCCGATGATGCTCTGGTTGAAGTAGCCCACGGTGAACTCGGGCAGCCCGGCCGCCTGCGCCACGCGGGTTTCCGCCCGTCGCTCGGCTACCTGCTGGGCCAGCACCCGCGCCTGCGGGTTGGTAAGCTTGAGCAGCGTGTCGGCCCGAGCTGGGACCGTGGTATCGGCCAGCTGGGCGGCCCCCAGCAGCGCGAGCGGTTGGAGCAAGCTATCGGCCAGGGCCACGGCGGCCGGCACTTGCAGCAGCGCCTGCAGCTGGCGCTGCGCCACCCGGAAGTCGGTGCGGGCCGCTCGCAGCTGGGTGCGGACTTCGCCCTGCTGCACCAGGGCCGTGGCGGGTTCGAGCCGCG